>DAOWCR010000104.1 GCA_030639445.1 Dehalococcoidales bacterium | reverse complement strand
TATCATAGTCCGCTGATAAGTGCAATGTGAGATAGGAGAGAAGCTTCCCGCCCACTACCCGAAGGTTGCTGACCGGAATTAAATTGGTCAGGCGGTTATCCGTGGGCGGCTGCCGTAAGTCTCAAAGGCCGTGATACCGGCAGCACACGCGGCACAGGGTTAATAAGTCTGGCGCCTGGCTGATTGATTATAATTGTATGATTAAAATTAGGGGCACGACGATAGCTATCAGCCCGGTGAAAACGACCGTGAGCAGGAAGAGGTTGTATCGGGTATTGTAGTTACTCAGCAGGGAGGCATCATAGTAACCTTCTACGCCCTGGTCCCGGTACATCTTAAGCAGTCCGTTTATCAGCTTGGTTCTTGTCTGTTTTCCTTTTAACAACCCGATTTCGGCGACGAAGTTGACCACTATTAAGAGACAGATAAAGGTAAAGAACACCGTCCATGTCGTGGTGTCCTTGTCTGCTCCGGAAGCGATGGCCGAGTTAATGCCCAGAGTCAACAGGTTAAGCAGAATGGCGGTGAGGACAAAAATGGTATCGGTACGCGCGTTTTGCTGCAGTTCGGTAATGATATGTTCATGGACTCGCTCAATCATATGAAATAACCTCCTTTTTCATGGTATCGCCTCCCCGGCTTATTTGTCTGCGGCCTTCTCATCACCTTTATTGCTGGCCCGGATGCTCCTCATCACCGCCATATACGGCTATTTCGGCGCCTGGACCAGCTCCAGAGTCATACCCTCGGGCCCCCATAAATAGACCAGCTGCCAGCCGAACATCGGGTGGCTCTCGTCGGTTACTCTACACGGCGATGATTTGAACTGCACCCCTTTCTGGCGGAGGTCCTCATATGTCTCGTTGATATCATCTACCACGAAACCGATATGGGGGTAGCCGACATCGTTAGTATTGCCTTTGAGTTCCTTGCCCGGAGGTGACAGATACTGTATGAACTCGATGACAAAATCTTGGACCTGGACTTTTCTCACCCGAAGATGTGCTCCCGGCAGGCCGGTGCACTTTTCAATTAAATCCCCTTTATATTCATATGGTTCCCAGACGTTGGTACAACCCAGTGTATCCCGGAACCAGGCCACAACCTGGTCCAGATTTTTAACGGTGATACTAACATGATTTATTCTCTGGAGCATGGCGCAACCTCCTTGTCACTTATTGTCTTTGTGTTTGATATCTTCTCTCTTGAAATTACGATGTTAACCTCTCGCTAATTTTAAGTCGTGCAGCTTTTTCGCTTTGGCCGCAATATGCTCCGCGGAGAGCTCGAACTCCTTAACCAGCTCCCAGGGCGCTCCGGACTCGCCAAAGCGGTCCTGGACCCCGATCATTCCCATAATAACCGGCGTGCCGTACACTTCTGTGGAGCGCCCGATGGCGGCGGCCACCAGGTTCCCCAGGCCGCCGGCCTGGTGCTCTTCCGCGGTGATGACCACCCCGCAGCCTTTCGCGGCGCCGGCGATGGCCTTTTCATCCAGGGGCTTCACGGTGTGTACGTTGAGTATTCTTGTTTCCAGGTTATATTCTTTTTTCAGAATCCAGGCGGCCCGCATCGCTTCCGCCGTTGACGGGCCGCAGGCGACAACGGCGATATCCTCATCTTCGCTTTTATATTGTGAAGCCAAATAGTGCTCATAAGCATCTATGAAATTTTTCTCTTCGCGCCGAAAACGGATGACGTTGGCCTCCCCCCACTTGTACGGCGTGCTGTCGCTGGTGACCACCGGTGTGGCCTCGCGGGCAAACCTCAGGTATTTGGGACCGATAACGTTAAAGAGCATATATTCCGTGGCCCGCTTCGTTTCCGTGAAGTCGCACGGGACCTCAACGCGCATATTGGGTAGACCGCACATCTGGAACAGCTCTTCCAGCGCCTGGTGAGTGGCGCCGTCCGCCCCAACCGATATGCCGCCATGAGCCCCGGCAATCATCACGTTGAAATTGCCGTAACAAACGGTAGTCCTCAGCTGGTCCAGGTTCCTCCCTGAAGCGAAGACCCCGTAAGTCCCGAAAACGGGCAATTTCCCTTCCTTGGCCAATCCGGCGGCCACGCAGGTCCCTGACTGTTCGGCAATACCCATGGATAACCAGCGTTCCGAGCGTCCGGGATGGTCCTTGTAGAACTGGCTGATAGTAATGGAATCAGAGATATCGGCGCCGAGGCAGACTATCCTCGGGTCATCACCATGTTCGGCGAGGGCCCGGCCGAATCCCATCCTGGTGGCGACCATCTCTACTTTCATGGTCTCCCCGGAGTTCCAGAAGTAGTTTTGGGAAAATTTCGGCTGCTTGGCTTCGAGCTCTTCCGTCATCTTTTTCTGATAATCGGCCGCTTTCGTCAGCAGTTTCCCTACCGGCAGCTTCCGGTCAAGCCCGAGCTGCTGCAAGGCGTCCCGCATCTCCTCAATACTGGGTGCCTTGCCGTGCCAGCCGCAGGCATCTTCCATGAAGTTGACTCCCTTGCCTTTGGTGGAGTGAGCTATAATCAGAGAGGGCTTTCCTTTCGTCTCCTTCGCTTCTTTAAAGGCATCCAGGACCTGTTTCATATCATGGCCGTCAATTTCGATAACGTGCCACCCGAAAGACCGGTATTTGTCGGCAAGCGGGTCAATGCACATGACGTCATCAATGCACCCGTCTATCTGGAGACGGTTTTTATCAACAATGGCACACAGGTTATCCAGTTTGTAGTGACACGCCTCCATGGCCGCCTCCCAGACCTGGCCTTCCTGCTGTTCGCCATCACCCATCAGGCAATACACGCGGTAGTCTTGCTTGTCCAGCCTCGCGGCGAGGGCGTCTCCGATGGAAAGAGATAGTCCTTGACCCAGCGAGCCGCTGGACGCTTCCACACCTTTGAGCTTGAGCCAGTGGGGATGCCCTTGAAACGGTGAATGGAGTTTACGAAGAGTAACTACTTCTTCGATATCAAAGAAACCGGCCATACCCAGGCTGGTGTACAGTATGGGCGCCTTGTGCCCGGCGGACCAGAAAATTCTATCGCGGTCCGGCCAGAAAGGGTCATTGGGGTCAAGGTTCGCCTCATGCAGGTAAAGTGCCGCAGCGACATCCATGAGGGATAATGTGCCTCCGGAATGACCTGAGCCGGCGGCACTCAGGGCGACCAGGCTGTAACCTCTCATAAGATTGGCCGCTTCTTCCAGTTCTTCCACAGAGTACGTCCGGTAAATTTCCCCAGTCTTTGAATTTACTAGCGGCACAGTCCTCCCCCCTTTTTGTTTACCTAATAATTATCATAATTATACCATTAAGGCACAAACGACTAAAGAATACTTCAGGTAGCTGATTCGGCGTTGTCAATACCCCGGGGTGACAATGAACCGGTGGGTGGACGGAATGTAGTGATTATTTCGAGGCATGAAATTGCACTAACGGCAAAATAATATAAGGCTGTGCTATACTATTGTTCGGGGCAGTCAGTTAGCAAGAGGTGTTACCATGACCTCGGGGGGTAAAGAAAAAGAGCCGGCCGGGGAAAATCCGGTAGCCGAGGTTATCCCGTTAAGCGGGTGGCGCAAAGTCCTGGCCGAACGCATGCTCAACAGCCACCTGGCATATGCCGAGGTCACCCAGATGAGAGAGGTGGACGCCACCGGGCTGGCCGACCTCCGCCAGTCACTCCTCGGCCGCCTGGAAGGAGAACATGGCTTCCGGCTGTCGTATACCCACCTGCTGATAAAGGCGGCAGCCCAGGCCCTGCGGCAACACCCGATAGTCAACTCGTCCCTGGTGGACGAAGAGATTAGAATCTTAAGTGACATTAACATCGCCATGGCGGTAGCCCTGGATAACGGCGGCCTGCTGGCGCCGGTGATACGCCAGGTAGACCGGAAATCAATCGTGGAAGTAGCCCGGGAGGCAATCACACTGGCGGAGCAGGTAAGGGCGAAGCGGTTCAACCTTGACGTCCTGCAGGGAGGCACCTTTACCATAACCAACGCCGGCATGTACGGCACGGACTTTGTCACGCCGCTCATCAACGCCCCGCAGAGTGCCGCCCTGGGGATAGGCCGGCTGGTGCCGAAGCCGGTGGTCAGGGATAACCGGATTGTCATCAGGACGATGATGGGACTGAGTTTGACCTACGACCACCGTATTCTAACCGGTGCCACCGCCGCCCGGTTCTTCCAGGCCCTGGAGGGTATCATCGAAGACCCGCGGCAAATGGAGCTGGGCATCTAGGCCGGTCAAATTCAGGAACCAGAACAAAGGGGGATTAAAGACTATGCCATTATCTAATGAAATATTGCTACGTATTTACCGGGACATGGTCCGGCAGAGAGCCCTGGACTACCAGCTGATAAAGGGAGCGAAATCCGGCAAGATGTCGCCCGGGTGGCACAGCGGCCTCGGCGAGGACGCCATCGTCGCCCCGGTGGTCCTTCTCCGCGAGGACGACTACGTTACTTATACCCACCGCGGCACCTATGTCTGGATTGCCCGGGGGATGTCAATGAAGGAACTGGTGGCCGAGTTTTACGGCAAGGCGACCGGCTGCGCCGGAGG
>DAOWCR010000088.1 GCA_030639445.1 Dehalococcoidales bacterium | reverse complement strand
GAGGAACCTCAATTTAACTCTACAGTTGCTCGAAAGAGGCGTCCCGATGATAGTGGCCCTGAATATGTGGGACGACGTCGAGCACCGGGGCATACATATCGATTTGAAGCAGCTGGAAGCGCGATTAGGCGTGCCGGTGATGCCCACTGTAGCCATAACCGGGCAGGGAATAAAGGAACTGGTGGAAAATATCCCCCGCGCTGCTTCGCCCCGTTTTCCCCCCATCAGCCACGATGAGCGCTGGGTTACCATCGGCCATATTATCGACGAGGTGCAGCAGGTCACCCACCGCCACCATACCTGGCTGGAGCGCCTGGAGGATGCCAGTGTCAGGCCGGTCACCGGCGTGCTTATCGCTTTAGCCGTTTTAGCCGGCGCCTTCCTGATGGTGCGCTTTATCGGTGAGAGCCTGATTACCTATGCGCTCGACCCCCTGTTTAATACCCTCTGGACGCCAGTAATATTGAACTTAAGCAGTCTCCTCGGCGGTGCCGGTTTCCTGCACGATGCCCTGATAGGCAGCCTCAGCGGCGGCGAAATCAACTACGTCGAGTCACTCGGCCTGCTGACCACCGGGCTCTATGTGCCTTTCGCCATGGTCTTACCTTACATCGTCTCTTTTTATTTTATGCTGGGCCTGCTCGAGGACGTAGGTTACCTGCCGCGGCTGGCCATCCTGATGGATACCATCATGCACCGCCTGGGACTGCACGGTTACGCTATTATCCCCACCCTGCTGGGGCTGGGCTGCAACGTGCCAGCCATCATGGCTACCCGCATCCTGGAGAGCAAGCGGGAAAGGTTTATCGCCGCCACCGTTATCTCTATCGCCGTCCCCTGCGCCGCTTTACAGGCCATGGTCTTCGGCCTGGTGGGACAGCACGGCGGCCAGTACGTGGCCCTGGTCTACGGGACACTGTTTATCGTTTGGATTGGGCTGGGGTTTATCCTTAACCGGTTTGTCCGGGGCTTCAGCCCGGAACTGCTCATCGAGATACCGCCGTATCGCCTGCCGCCCTGGCGAACGGTGCTGCTGAAGCTATGGCTGAGGACCCGCGGTTTCCTGAGGGAAGCCATCCCCATAATCCTGGCGGCGGTCCTGGTGATAAATATCCTCTATGGCTTGGGCGTATTTGACGCCATCGCCAGTTTCACCGCCCCGGTGGTTACCGGACTTCTGGGACTGCCCAAAGAGGCGGTGACCGCCCTGGTTATCGGTTTCCTGCGCAAGGATGTCGCCGTCGGCATGCTGGCCCCTTTGGCGTTAACCGCCGAGCAACTGGTCGTGGGCAGCGTGGTGCTGGCCATGTTCTTCCCCTGTATGGCTACTTTTGCGGTGCTTCTCCGGGAGCTGGGGGTGGCGGGGCTGCTCAAGGCCGCCGGCATAATGATTACCACAGCCCTGGCGGTGGGCGGCCTGCTGAACTTAATCTTATAGCTATTAATCAGGTAACCCCATCCTCCTTTAATTATGTTTATTAGGGAACCCACCCCCTTTATCCCCCTCCCTTGATAAGAGAGGGGGAGTTATATATTAGAGGGGCTGACGCCTCTCCTAAACACCCCACGTTATTAACCCGGAGCAAGGAGAGTCAAAGAGAGGCTTCGCCTCTCTTAAAAATTATTCCCCCTCTCCTTATCAAAGGAGAGGGGGGCAGGGGGTGAGGTCACCATATATCAAAAGGGAGGAAGGCGGGGGGATAGTCACTACCCGGAATAATAGCCCCCCTGACCTGTTTGTTTTTGCCCTTGCGTGCGGGCTATAATTGAGGATAACATTCGGCTGCGACGAGAGTGATAATATGCACTACTGTCTCTATCACGGGGGAAAGTATTTAACCTGGCTACTACTGTTACTCCTGACCCGCTACCGGGTGCGGGGGAGAGAGAACGTTCCCCACCAGGGCCCCCTGCTCATCGTGTCCAACCATCTGAACCTGGCGGACCCGTCTATCGTCGGCATCAGCATTGGCCGGAAAGTGATGTTCCTGGCCAAAGAAGAGCTGTTTCGCCCCAGACTGGCGGGCTACTTGCTGCGCCGCTGTGGCGTCTTTCCGGTGCGCCGGGGCGGCATAAACAAGGAAGCCCTGCGCAAGGCAACCCATCTGATGGCCCAGGGTATGGCGTTAATCATGTTCCCCGAAGGGCGGAGGAGCCCGGTAAGACAGCTGGAGCCGGCTTTCTCCGGCTCGGCGCTCATCGCCCTGCGCAGCGGCGCGCCTATTCTCCCCGCCAGCATCTCCGGGACAGAAAAACTCAGAGGCCTGTCCTGGTTAATCCGCCGCCCGGAAATAACGGTCAATATCGGCCGCCCTTTCTCTCTACCACCGGTGGCTGGTAAATTAACCCGGGCAGCGCTTGCCGAACTCACCGGTTCCATCATGGAGCGCATCGCCGAGCTTCTACCCGCAGAGTATCATGGGAAATACGCCAGACCGGAAACTAAAAAACATGAAAGTTGAAAAAGCGGACAAAATAGGCTTTTGCTTCGGCGTCAAGCGGGCTATCGATATCCTGGAAAAGGTTGCCCGGGAACGCGGCGGTGTGGAAACGCTGGGGGCGGTGGTGCATAACCAGCAGGTGCTGCAGAAGTTGGCCAGGATGGGCGTGCGGGTAGCCAGGGATGTCGCCGGCATACAGGACAGCACCGTCGCCACCAGCTCCCACGGGATAAGCCCGCAGCTGGAAGAGGCAATTCGGGCCCGTCACATCGGCATCGTCAGCACCACCTGCCCCTTCGTTCACCGTGCCCAGGTGGCCGCCCGGAGACTGGCCGAATCCGGATTCTTTGTGGTCATCTATGGCGATGCGGAACACCCTGAGGTCAAGGGCATACTGGGCTGGACCAGGGACAAAGGGATAGCTACCCTGGACGAAAAGTTCATCACGGCACTGGACCGCATACCGAGGCGCCTGGGGATTTTATCCCAGACAACCCAGATACCGGCCCATTTCAAGGAATTTATCAAGAAGCTGATTGACGCCGCCTTTACCCGGGACTCGGAAATGAGAATTATTGATACTATATGCCATGATATCAGGGAACGCCAGGCGGCGGCCCTCAAACTGGCCCATAAGGTGGACCTGATGCTGGTGGTCGGCGGGCATGCCAGCGCCAATACCAATCGCCTGGCCGAGCTCTGCGCCACGGTAACCGAAACGCACCTTGTGGAAACCGCGGAGGAAATTCAGACTGCCTGGCTTAATGGCAGGCACCAGGTGGGTATCACGGCCGGTGCGTCAACCGATGAGCAGACGGTAAATGAAGTCCTGATGAAGCTAAAGGCGTAGTCTATAATTTCAGGCAGGTTACCGTTCTGGAAATGCCCTGGATGGGATGGACCTTCCCGGTAACCAGTTCGCCGACATCGTTCAGAGTCTCCGCTTCCAGGATAGCGATAACGTCATAGGGCCCGGTCACCAGGTCAACTGAAGTCACCCCTTTTACCTTGCCGAGAGCCGCCACGACGTCCTTGCTTTTACCCGGTATGGTCTCGATTAGAATATAAGACTTTGCCCCCAATGGACTCACCTCCCTTTTTACCAAACGACCGGCTGGCATCTCTTCTCTGCGCAGTATAACCACGTTAACTAATGATGTCAAGGATAATTTACCAATGATAGTCGGCTTGACGTAGAGACACGGCTCTGCGTATAATTTAAGTTGATTTTAGTCGGAAATTCAGCCACGGCTAAAATAACCTCCGGGGCATCTGCCGGAAACAACAATCGCCAAGTGTCATACGGGAACCGGGGTAAAATTGTTTTAGCGATATGGCAGATAACCCACGGAGAGGGAGAAGGGAGCACGCTCTTGGAATATTTTTTAACGGAAGAGCAGAAGACCATCAAGGGCCTGGCCAGAAAGATTGCCGAAGAAAGGGTGCTACCCGTCCGGGCGGAACTCGATGAGACCGAAGATTTCCCCTGGGCGATAATGAAAGACCTGGCGGATGCGGACATGTTCCGTGTCTTTATCCCGGAGGAATACGAGGGATTGGGTGGCGGCTGCCTGGAACTGTGCCTGGTGGTGGAAGAGCTGAGCCGGGTGTGCGGCGCCATATCTACCTGCTACGCGGTGAACGCCCTGGGGTGCTTCACCCTGATAGAGTTCGGCACCGAAGAGCAGAAGCGGAAGTACCTCCCCGATATTGCCGCCGGCAGGAGGCTGACCGCTTTTGCCCTGACCGAGCCCACCGCCGGCAGCGATGCCGGCGCCATCAAGACCACGGCGGAGAAAGTTGACGGCGGCTATATGCTGAATGGCACCAAGCAATTCATCACCAACGGCGGCGAAGCCGAGATATACACGGTCATCGCCCTGACGGACAAGACCCGGGGTGCCCGCGGCGCCAGCGCCATCATCGTGGAGAAGGATACCGAAGGCTTCTCCTTCGGTAAAAAAGAAAAGAAGATGGGTATCCGCGCCTCGGCGACCCGGGAGCTGATTTTCCGGAACTGCCTTGTCCCGGAGGAGAACTTAATCGGTAGAGTGGGGGCGGGCTTTCTCATGGCGATGAAGCTTTTTGACCGCTCCCGGCCGGGGATTGGCGCGCAGGCGCTCGGCATCGCCCAGGGAGCGCTGGAAGCGGCCGTGGACTATACCCGACAGCGCATCCAGTTCGGGCAGCCCCTGATTTCCCTGCCGGTGGTGCAGGATATACTCGGTGACATGGCCACTCACATTGAAGCCTCCCGGGCACTGATTTACGCCGCGGCGAGGATGGTGGACAGCGGGGTGAAGAAATTTACCGAGGAATCGGCCATGGCCAAGGTCTTTGCCTCGGATGTGGCGATGAAGGTGACCACCGACGCCGTGCAGATTTGCGGTGGCCCGGGCTATATGAGAGACTACCCGCTGGAGAAAATGATGCGGGACGCCAAAATCACCCAGATATACGAGGGCTCCAACCAGATTTTAAGAAACGCCATCGCCATCGAGCTCAGGAAGAGGAAGGCCAGAACGGAATGAATGTCATCGTCTGCCTGAAGCAGGTC
>DAOWCR010000058.1 GCA_030639445.1 Dehalococcoidales bacterium | reverse complement strand
TAGAGCAGGTTCCGGTCAAAAATATCCCGTATGCCGGATGTGCCAAAAAGTCGCATATCGCTTTAATTCTACTACTGTGAGCCCAAATGTCAACTAACGAGGCTTTTTTAACCTCACCCCTCTCAGGCCTCAGGTGGTAACCCGTCCCCCTTTTCGTTTTATTCGGTGGCTCCATCGTCTTTAAGTTCTATATTCAGGAACCCCATCCCCCTGTATCCCCCTTCCCCTTGGTAAGGGCTTTGTACAATAAGTGCCTTCTGTATCAAAAGTCGAATGGTTGTATCAAAAGGTTCTGCTCGGTTGTGGTTGGTGGGCTAATTAAGGTCGGTCTAGTTTCGGAAGGTGTTTTTGAAAAAAGTATTCCAGACTTATTTTTCTATGCACAGGAACCAAGTCATTATAATAACCTGTTTTTTAAGAACCTTTTATTCTAAGTCAATGGTATTTAGTATGTTCAGCTTTTTGCGAAATGGCTATCATTTGTTAAAAATCGTTCCTTTGGTTTTGATATATTCAGACAATGCAACCACAATACGACTAACTCTTGGTACTAAAATTTTCCAAAAGTACTAATAAAATGATCCTTAAAGTACTTGACAAATAGAGTTTCCACGTATACAATTGGTTAGGTGGTAGAAAATAAATGTCTAAAGGAGGTACAAGATTATCGAGGTAATAAGAAGATTATTAAGGTAGTAATTGCGCGTTATATGGCAATAGGGGAGTGATATATTGGAGAAAGAAGATCCGCCTTCCCGAAAGGTTTCCTCAGTTGGACAAGCCAAAGATCTAATCAACTCGTTACTCAAAACAGCTGAAATTGATGTAGCACTTATTGATCTCAGCATTTCCAAAGAGATAATTGTTGCAGCACCTGAAATCATTAACTATGCACATGAACTCGAACTCATTGATAATCGAGATGGTATTGAACTTGGAGCAAGATATTTAGCAGCTGCAACAATAAATACCGAAGGTCGCCAAGTTCAGACATATGTAAGATTCTATTTAATGCCTGATGGTAGCTTGACCATTGAAGATAGTATTCCGGATAGTGCAACAGTTACTACAGCTGAAGAGGCTGAAACCCCTGAACTTTGGCGAAGTGCCCTAGAAGCTTGTGAACGTTGGGGACCAAACATTGTACAGCTATTAATAATGGTTTTAACCAAAACCCAATTTACCACACAATAAAGGAGGTTCGAAAAAGGAGCGAAGATGAAAGTTGAAAGAAAGGAAATGGAAGAATTTGAGGGAGCTTACGTATTAAGCCACCCGGTTCGTGCAGCCATCACTAAGTTGCTCAAGAAAGAAGGTGCGATGTATACCAGCAAAATCGCAAAGACTTTGGACTTTAGTGATCGGTTAATTGCCTTCCATCTTTCTATGCTTGCAAGCGCCGGCTTTGTAGAGAGCAATTATCAACTAACTAACCCAGGGACTCCTCCAAGGATAGCGAGATACTATAGCTTAACCGATAAGGTTGATAAAACATTGGCTGAGTTTATGGCATCAATGAAATAATTACAGCTATGAACCAATAAAAGAAGGGGGTCTATTCTGCACCCCCTTCTTTTATATCAGGTAACAAATAGCCAAGTTATTAGTCGGTATCCATCCACCAACCACAACCGAGCAGAACCTATCAAAAGTCATTTTGTGGGCTTATCTCGACTAGATTTAGTGGCATACCAATCCGTCACTTTTTGAAGGTCAGACTTAGTAAGAATTCTGGCAACCTCATCGAGTTTTCCTTGGTCAATCAAACTTTTGAGTTGTTCCCTCGCCTTTGGTAATTCAGCATCCACCCAAGCTGCTACATTTCTTGGAATTTCCTCCAACTCTTTTAGGAAGGCTTCCATTTCTGACCACTTGTAAGGTCCTTCATTAGCCCATTCCGTAAGTATCGACAGGAAGAGGATGAATCGGACATCATCCCACTTCGGCCACCAAACAAACTCATTACCTTGGTCATCAATAAGAATGCTCTATATCTTCAGCTCGGTGCGGGTGCGGAGGAGCCCGATAATATTATCCCGGATAATCAGCCCGATGACTCTCCCCGCGCTCACCACCGGCATCTGGTTTACGCCGCTCTCTTCCATCTGCTCCAGGACGCTGAGCACGTCCTGGTCAGGAGAGGCTACCTTTAGCTTTCCGGCCGGAGTCATGATATCGGCCACCCGGGTTGTCTCCCAATCCGGCCGGGCGACAGATTTAATATTCCCCAGGGTCAGGATTCCCTTCAACTCGCTGTTATCGGTCACCAGAAAACACCGGTGCCCGCTGAGGAAGACATACTCCTGGACCAGGCGACTAACCGTAACCCCGGGAGAGACCACCGGACAGCCGGACGTCATTGCTTCGGCCGCGGTAAGCCCTCGCAGCGCTTCCTGCCACCGCGCCTGCCGGTAGCTGGCCGAAGCCGCGTTACTCAGAAACCAGCCGATAAAGGCCAGCCAGAGACCGCTAAACCACTGCTGGGGAAGGAAGAATATCATGGAAATACCACCCAGGATAAAGGCATAGCCTACGCCCCGCCCGACCCGTGTGGCAATTTTAGTGGCGTGCTGATAATCGCCGCTGAAGCGCCAGAGGAGAGAGCGGAAGACCCGCCCGCCGTCCAGAGGAAACCCGGGAATCAGGTTAAAAACCGCCAGCACCGCGTTAACCGTCGCCAGCCAGAAAGCCATGGCCGCTATCGGTTCACTTAGGCCCCCAAGCAATAAATGAAGCAGGAAAAACAGGCCGCCGATTAACAGGCTGGCCACGGGACCGGCCACCGCCATCCGTAATTCAGCGCCGTGGCGGGCCGCCTCCCGGGTCATATGGGCCACCCCGCCGAAGATAAAAAGGGTAATGCTTTTCACCGGAATGCCGTTGGCCCGGCCCACCAGGCTGTGCGCCAGCTCATGGGCCACCACTGAGGTGAAAAATAGCAGGCTGGCCACGATGCCGACCGCCCAGTAAGTCCCGGAGCCCCAGCCGGGATAGATAAAGGGAAAATACTGCCAGGAGAGGGAAACGGTGATGAGCACAAAGATAAAAAACCAGGAATAGTGCAGCCGGAACTGTATGCCGAAGATTTTGCCTAAATTAAATGCGCCGCCCATACTACTATATCGAGGGCTAGCACTTGGGTGCTTTAACACCCAGGTACTTTTCCACCAGCTCCATGGCGCAGTAACTGCCGCACATGCTGCAAGCCGACCCGGACGAAGCATGCTGGTGGTGCACCCGGCGCGCCCGCTCCGGGTCCAGGGAAAGCCTGGCCTGCTCTTCCCAGTCGAGCTTCTTCCGGGCCATAGACATCGCCCGGTCCTGCTCGGCGGCGCCTTTGACTCCTTTAACGATGTCGCCGGCGTGCGCGGCAATGCGCGAGGCAATTACCCCCTGTCTCACGTCCTCAAAGTCCGGTATCGCCAGGTGCTCCGACGGTGTCACGTAGCACAGGAAATCGGTGCCCGCCGCGGCGGCGATGGCGCCGCCGATGGCCCCGGTGATATGGTCATAGCCGGCGCCAATATCAGTCACCAGAGGCCCCAGCACGTAGAAAGGAGCCCCCTGGCAGATGGCTTTCTGCAGACGAACATTGGCCTCTATCTGGTTCAGGGGCAGGTGCCCCGGCCCCTCGACCATTACCTGGACCCCGGCCTCCTGGGCCCGCTGTACCAGCTCCCCTAAAGTGAGCAACTCCTCCACCTGGGCCCGGTCAGTGGCATCCGCCAGGCTGCCCGGCCGCATGCCGTCGCCCAGGCTCAGGGTCACGTCAAACTCCCGGGCTATCTCCAGCAGGCGGTCATACTGCTCGTAGAGAGGGTTTTCACGCTCATTATATATTATCCAGCCGATTAAGAAGGCGCCTCCCCGGGAGACAACGTCGGCCACCCGCCCCTGCTGCTTGAGTCGCTCGAAAGCCGACTGGGTTACCCCGCAGTGTACCGTGATGAAGTCAACTCCATCACGGGCATTATCTTCAATCACGGCAAACAGGTCGTCCGCCGTCATCTTGACGATAGCGTTGTATCTCTCTATCGCCTCAATGCCCGCCTGGTAAATGGGCACGGTGCCGATGGCTGCGGAACTGGAACCGACAATTGCCCGCCGGATGGCCGGGATATCGCCCCCGGTACTCAGGTCCATCACGGTATCCGCCCCGGCGTCAATGGCCACCTGCAATTTTTTCAGCTCGGTGTTAACATCACCGAAGTCAGAGGAAGTGCCGATATTGGCATTGACCTTGGTCGACAGCCCTTTGCCGATACCGCAGGGGACAAGATTGGTATGATTGATATTCGCCGGAATGACTATCGTCCCGTCCGCGACGCCTTCCCGGATAAACTCCACCGTTAACCCTTCCGCCAGCGCTACTGCCTTCATCTGCGGAGAAATAGTGCCCTTTCTGGCTAACTCCAGTTGCGTCATGGCTACCTCCATAAAATCACAAAACCAAGGGCTCCGGCGGTTACCATAGACCCTTGGCCTAAGTTACTGCCGCTTCCCTACGCTCGCATTACCGAGGTCAGGTCCAGGGTTGGCAGCTTGCTGCCTCTCAGCCCTCGTGCACCCCTAGCGGTGATACAGTTCCAAGTAAAAGAATAACACAAGGTCACTCAAAATGCAATTGAAGGTTACTTTGCCGGTCCCGCCCCGGTTACGACTCCAGTTTCTTCTCCACTGCGGCCACTTTATCCCTGATGCTCGTTTCTTTATCCCGGCGCTCGTCAATCTTGACGGTGGTGACCACCCGCATGACTCCGGCCGTATCCAGGACGGTGCGGTGCATTTTCCGGACCAGGGCCAGGAGAGTATCCAGTTCGCCCTCGACGATTGTCCCCATGGCCGTCAGCTCATATTTTATGTCTTTCTCCCCCCGCAGCACCCTCTCCGCCTCGGCAACGTACCGGCTGACTGACGGCGTTCCCGTACCCAGGGGAACAACACTTACCTCAATTATTGCCATCTTTCAGACCTCCTTAGCCTTCCCGGCATAATAAATTGCTCCCGAGCACCGCCCGCCACTTATTCTAGCTTTTTAATAATCAAGAGACAAATCTCAGTTGGTGACTTCACCCCCTTAATATTTATTAGGGAACCCTCCCCCTTACTCTGGGTTAATAATGAGTGGTGTTCAAGAGGGGCGCCCGCCCCTCTTTTTTAATCTTCCCCCTTCCCCTTGATAAGGGGAAGGGGATACAGGGGGATGGGGTCTCCTGATAAAAACTTAGAGGTGATAAGGTCAATAAAACAAATAAAAGTCGGTGATTGTTGCCCGCCTCCAACTTATGCGGTAAAATAATAACTAAGGAGGGTGATATGTGGCTGCAGACCAGGATGTTCTTATTGCTCGCCGTCCTGTTTGGTATCCTTTACGGCGTGATTACCGGCATCGGCACCTGGATGGGCGCCGGCAGCGCGGTCATCTATATTGGCCTGGCTTTTGTCTTCCTCGGTTTCCAGTACCTGCTTAGCCCGTGGCTAGTCGGCCGCCGGCAGGGAGGCGGCAATTATGCCGCGCTTATCGGGATTGGCGCTTTTCTTCTCTATTTCATCACCAATCTCCTGGTGCTCTACGGCTCCAGGATACGGGAATATTACGCTGACCCGGGCAGTGTCCGGCTGGGAAACAGGCCGCACCACTTGGCCACGGCGCCCTACAATCTGGTCTACGGCAATGCCCGCCAGAGGAACAGCGAGGAAATGAAACGGGTTGAGGGGGTTAAAGCCTTCTTCGTCAATGACCCTTCCCGGTCGTGGCGCGAGATAAGGGAACTCTCCCAGGTTGACCGTGACATGAGCGGCACTATCGACTATGATGAACTTATGGCGCTGCGCCAGAAAGAAGTACGGCTGCGCACCTCCGACAAGCTGATGGAAGTCTTCACCACTCACCCCAACATGCTGAAAAGAATAAAGCACCTGTCCACGCTGGCCGTTTAAAGCCCGGGTTAAACAGGGGCGCGCTTTCTTGACTTTTCTTTCCGCATTAGGCAAAATTATATGGGGTCTAACGGTCACTAAATTAAATGAGTCTGAGTACTTTGTCCCCCAAAAGTCTCAGCTTTAATTATGCCAAAAGCAAGGCTTTGATGAAGATTGCAATTAGCGGGAAAGGCGGCGTCGGCAAGACTCTACTGGCCTCTCTCCTTTCCAAGGTCTTTGCCGAAGACGGCTATTCCGTCCTGGCGATAGATGCCGACCCCGATGCCAATCTGGCCGCCAGCCTCGGTTTTCCCCACCCGGAGAAAATAGTCCCCATAGCCGAGATGAAAGACCTCATCGCCGAAAGGACGGAAACGCAGCCTGGAAAAGCCGGTATCTACTTTAAATTAAACCCGAAAGTTGATGACCTGCCCGAAAAATACTGGCAGGAGACCGGCGGCGTCAAGCTGATGGTCATGGGGCGGACCAAGCGGGGCGGCCGCGGCTGTTATTGCCCGGAGAACGTGCTGCTGAAAGCCCTGACCAGCCACCTGCTCCTGTCCCGAAATGAAGTAATTATCCTGGACATGGAAGCCGGCATCGAGCACCTGGGGCGGGCCACCGCCGGCGCGGTGGATAAACTGATTATGGTAGTGGAACCGGGCCGGCGCAGCATTGAGACCGCCCGGACGATTAACGGACTGGCCCGGGACATCGGCCTGCACCACATGGCCGTGGTCGGCAACAAGATCCGGAGCCAGCCGGACCGGGAGTTCCTGGTTTCCAACCTGCCCGACCTTGAGTTTATCGGCTTTATCCCTTACGACCCGGCCATTGTGGCGGCGGACCAGGCGGGCCTTTCCCTCTTCGACGCCAGCCCGCCGGTAACCGGTGAGGTAAAAAATATCTACCGCCAACTGGTGCCGGTGGAACAAAAGCAAACCGCGGAAAATTTACCACTAAAAAAATAAGTAACAGGAGGTCTCTGTGGCTTACGACGCAACCAAAATGAAGGACTGGCAGATTGCGGAAGCTGCCGAAGGTAACATGCCCACCCCGGAAGAGTGGCGGGGAAAAATGAACCTGCAAAAGGACGAAATTCTGCCTTACGGGAGAATCGCCAAGCTTGATTTCATGAAGATTATTGACCGTCTCAAGGATAAACCGGACGGTAAATATATTGAGG
>DAOWCR010000024.1 GCA_030639445.1 Dehalococcoidales bacterium | reverse complement strand
GAGGAGGGTCTGGAAGCCCGTATTCAACGTCACCTCAGGCACGGTACGGCACTTCAGGCCGGGCTGGAAGCGATGGGACTGACACTGCACGCACAGGCGGGACACCGACTGAGCACACTGACCACGGTGGGTATCCCTTCCGGTGTTGATGACCTGCGGGTGCGGCAGAGGCTGCTCAACGAGTTCGGTATTGAAATAGGCGGCGGCCTGGGGTCACTGAAAGGGCAGGTCTGGCGCGTCGGGCTTATGGGATATTCTTCAACCGAGGAAAACGTGCTGCTCTTCCTGTCCGCCCTGGAGAAGCTGCTGGTGGAGGAAGGTTACTCGCTGCCGGTGGGGGCTGGGGTGGTGGCCGCCGTCCAGAGCCTGAGGC
The DNA here is from genome assembly GCA_030639445.1 of Dehalococcoidales bacterium. Taxonomy (GTDB): domain Bacteria; phylum Chloroflexota; class Dehalococcoidia; order Dehalococcoidales; family RBG-16-60-22. The sequence goes on along the minus strand of DAOWCR010000024.1, from coordinate 10,941 downwards.
AAAAATAAGCCGTCAAATACCGCCGAGAAGCAGTCGAGCTGGGGCGCGATAATATCTTCTATCTCTACGCGGTAACCTAGAAGTTTTGAGACCGAGGTCATTACTTTTCCCTTCAGACCGCAGGGGTTGATGTCGTCAAAGGGCTGCAAGTCATTATTAACATTAAGGGCAAAGCCGTGCATGGTGATATGCCGGCTGACATGTATCCCGATGGAACAGATTTTATGGTCGCCCACCCAGACGCCGGGATATTTGGTGACACGGTGGCCGTGGATGCCGAAGGTGAGGAGCAGTTTCAGGATAACTTCTTCCAGTTTCCGGATATATTCCCGCACGCCGAGGTTGTTTTCTCTGAGGTTTATAATGGGGTAGCCCACCAGTTGTCCCGGGCCGTGATAGGTGGTGCCGCCGCCCCGGTTGGTGTGAAAGACGGCGATGCCTCGCTCGGCCAGCGTCTCCGGAGGCGCCGTGATGTCTTCTTCTCCCCGGAACCGCCCGACGGTAAGCACCGGCGGGTGCTGCAGGAGCAGCAGACAGTCCGGAACGATGCCCTCGGCCCGCGCCTGCACCAGTGCTTCCTGCCACTTTAAGGCAAGCTCATACGGGACCAGTCCCAGGTAGTCGGCGGCGTATATCTTCTTGGATAGTAGAGTTGCTTCCGTGGTCACGGCGGGCTCATCTCCTCCAGCTACCAATAAGTTCTTTTCATCCGGGCCGTTGACTCTTCATCTTCCAGCGCAGGTCCGGTTTTCGGGCGGCCGTGGCCTCGTCCAGCCGCCGCACCGGGGTATTATGGGGGGCCGTGCGCAGGACTTCCGGGTTCTCCTCCACCTCTCTGGCGATTTCCCTCATCGTGTCAATAAAGGCATCCAGCGTCTTTTGGCTCTCGGTCTCGGTAGGCTCAATCATCAGGGCTTCCTCAACCACCAGGGGGAAGTAGATGGTGGGAGGATGAAAACCGTAATCAAGCAGGCGCTTGGCGATATCCAGTGTCGCTACCCCTTTCGCCTTTTGCCATTTCCCAGAGAAGACCACCTCGTGCAGGCAGGCACGGTCATAGGGCAGGTGATAGTCCGCTTTTAGCTTCTCCTTGAGATAGTTAGCGCTGATGACGGCGTCCTCGCTGACTTCCTTCAGTCCGGCCGCCCCGAGGGAACGGATATAGGCGTAGGCTTTGACCATCACGCTGAAGTTACCGTAGGCCGCGCCCAGGCGGCCGATAGATTCAGCCGGCGAAGTGAACGAGTATTCTTTGGCCTTTTTAACTGCTATGGGCGAGGGCATAAAGTCAGCTAAAAATGATTTGGCACAGATAGGCCCCGAGCCCGGCCCGCCGCCACCGTGGGGGGTACTGAAAGTCTTGTGCAGGTTCAGTTGGACACAGTCAAAGCCCAGGTCACCAAACTTTACTTTGCCCAGCAGGGAGTTCAGGTTGGCGCCGTCTCCATAGAGCAGTCCCCCTTTTTGGTGGACCAGCTGGCCAATCTCGATTATCCGCGGGTCAAATAAGCCCAGTGTGGACGGTATCGTCAGCGATAACGCTGCCACCTGCTCGTCCATCATAGACTCAAGGCTCGCCAAGTCAAGATTGCCTTCACTATCGGAGGGCACGGTGTTTACTTCAAAGCCGCACATCGAGGCCGTGGCCGGGTTGGTGCCGTGCGCCGTGTCCGGCACCAGTATCTTCCGGCGCGCCGCATCGCCGCGACGGCGGTGGTACGCTTTGACCATCAAGATACTGGCCAGTTCACCCTGCGCCCCGGCCATCGGCGCCAGGCTGGTAATGCCCATACCGGTTATTTCGGTTAAAAGCGCCTGTAAATCAAACATGAGCCGCAGCGCGCCCGGCACCGTTCCCGGGGACTGGTAGGGATGAATTGAGGCGAAGCCCGGGAATCTGGCGATGTCCTCATGCCACTTCGGGTTGTATTTCATGGTGCAGCTACCCAGGGGGTAGAAGCCGGTGTCCACTCCGTAATTCAGCCGGCTCAGGGCGGTGAAGTATCTCACTAGCTCCACCTCGCTGACCTCGGGCAGCTCAAGCTCGGTGCGGAGTAGCTCCTCAGGGGGCAGCGCGGCCGGCGGCACATCCAGGGCAGGAAGGCTGCAACCGGCCTTGCCCGGCTGGCTGATATCCGGAAGCAAATAAGGCTGTTTCATATCGCTCGATGTCCCTATAACCCTCCCAGTATTTGAACCAGTTTATCTATCTCCTGCCGGGTATTCATCTCGGTAACGCAGAGCAGCAGGGCGTTATCTCTCAGGTGACTGATGTCCAGGCCGCCGATTATTTTTTCCTGAAAAAGTGCCCGGTTAATTTCATCCGGAGCCCGGGGGCAGCGCACGACAAATTCCTTGAAGAATGGTTCGGGGAAAACGAGGGAAAATCCTTTGAGTCGGCGGATAGCCTCGGCAGCATAGTGGGCCTTGTGGTAGCAGAGCTCGGCTACCCGGCGGAGTCCGCTTTTGCCCAGGGCGGCCAGATAGACGGTGGCCGCCAGGGCCACCAGGGCCTCGTTGGTGCAGATGTTGGAAGTAGCCCGTTCCCTCCGGATGTGCTGCTCGCGCGTGGCCATGGTCAGCACGTAGCCGGGTCTGCCGTCAACATCCACCGTCCGGCCGACAATCCGGCCCGGCATTTGCCGCAGATATTCCTGGCGGCAGGTAAAGATACCCAGGCCGGGGCCGCCAAAATTTATGGGGCTGCCCAGTGCCTGGCCTTCGGCCACGATAATATCCGCCCCATAAGCGGCCGGTGATTGATACATGCCCAGAGAAATAGGGTCAACGATGACGACCAGCCGCGCGCCGGCATCTTGAGCTTTCCGGGAATACGCGTCAACGTTTTCCAGGCAGCCAAAGAAATTGGGCTGCTGTATTATCAGGCAGGCGGGCTCCGGGGCCAGGCTGTCCCGGGCCGACTCAAGCCTGGTCAGGTGAATATCCTGTCCGCTGAGGTAAGTTTCCAGTACCTGCTGGTACGTCGGGTTTACGGAAGCCAGCACGGCGACTTTCTCTCTCTCGGTGAGGCGGCAGGCCATCAGGGCGGCTTCCGCGGCCGCCGTGCTGCCATCGTACATTCCGGCATTGCTCACGGCCATCCCGGTAAGCTGGCAGACGAGAGACTGGTATTCGTAGATAGACTGCAACATCCCCTGGCTGGCTTCAGCCTGGTACGGCGTATAGGCGGTGGAAAACTCGCTGCGACCGGTGATGTGCCCGATGACGCCGGGAATGAAGTGCTGGTAGTAACCGCCTCCCAGGAAGCAGGCGTATTCCTCCGAACTGGCATTGAGGGCGGCCATTTCGTGGAGTTCCCGCTTGAGTTCCAGTTCGGACAGGGGAGGGGGGAGTTTAAAAGGGACATTATTGAACTTGGCGGGCACATCCTGAAACAGCTCGTCGGCCGAACTGACCCCGATATCTCGCAGCATAGCGGCGCGGTCGGCCTCAGTATTGGGCAAATACGGTAAAGGCATTATCTTAACCTCCGGCGTTCACCAGTTCGTCATACGCCTGACTATCCATCAGGGCATCAAGCTCTGAGGGGTTACTTAACTCCAGTTTAACCAGCCAGCCCGCTCCGTAAGGGTCTTCGTTGACTATTCTGGGTTCATTGGCCGCGTCCTGGTTGGTCTCTAAAATCACCCCGCTGGCCGGCGCGAAGATATCAGAAACGGCTTTCACCGCCTCTATTTCACCCATCTTCTGGAATTGCTCCACCCGGGTGCCCGGCGACGGCAGCTCCAGAAAAACGATGTCACCCAGCTGTGATTGGGCGTAATCGGTAAGTCCCACTTTACCCCGGTTCGGTGACTCAAGGCCAATCCATTCGTGTTCCCGGGTATATTTATACTCTTTCGGATTCATTGCTTTTCCTCCATTCAGGTACCGCCATCTCTCAATTTTGCCCAATAAAAAAGGACAAACCGCTATAATCGGTTTGTCCCCTGTCCTTTTACCTGAGAGATTGTCTGCTATCTAAATATCAGACTTTCACCTTCGGTGACCGTACCTGGCGGTCTCTCCAGAGGGTTTATCTTCGGCAGTTCTTTTGCCTGAGAGTTTCACAGCCGGGAATTAAAACCCGGCTCCTTTCCCCTTCGGCTCCCTGACGGGTCTCTCCTGCCATAACTATTATGCAGGTATTATACTACGTATGGAACTTTTGTCAAGTCGGGCTACCTGTCTTTCATTATTTTGCCTTAAGCCGGACTGGTGGCGTGCCGGAACCAAAGCAACGGCTTTGTTGACAAGCCGGTGACTTAGACCATAACATCATTAGAGAACGGATTGGTGCGTTTTGGTCAAAATACTTCAGGGAGAGTAAGTTAAATGTCACAGAAATTGAAATATTTTCTATTCGGCCTGCTGCTGGTGACCGTTTTGGCCCTGTCTTTCGGCACCGGCTATAACCTGGGCCGCCAGACTTCCTCAGGCGCCGGTGGGGGGCTGGGAATAGTGACACAGGCGTGGAAATTCCTTTTTGAGGATTATGTAGACCGGGGCCGACTTGATAACAGTGCTCTGAGCCAGGCCGCCATCGAAGGTATGCTGGAGGAGCTTGATGACCCGTACACCTCTTACCTGGACATCGATACCTACCAGCTGGGCCTGAGCGGCCTGCGGGGAGAGATGGAAGGCATTGGGGCCCAGGTAGCCATAAGAGACGAAAAGTTAACGGTTATTGCGCCCATTGCTGATTCACCGGCGGCCAAAGCCGGTGTCAGGGCCGGCGATATAATCCTAGAGGTAGACGGTAACCCGACGGCGGATATGAGCCTGGCGGAGGCGGTGTTGAACATACGCGGCCCCAAGGGGACACCGGTCAGGCTGCTTATTCTCCACCAGGATGAGACCGAGCCGGAAGAGATTGAAATAATCAGGGCTAAAATTGAACTGACCAGCGTCCGCTTTGAGATGAGGGAAGACATCGCTTACATTAACATCACTCACTTCTCCAGTCGCACCGATGAAGAGCTGTCGCCGGTGCTGGAGAGCCTGGCCGGGGAAGGGGCGAAGGGCATCATCCTTGACCTGCGCCGTAATCCGGGCGGCGTGCTTGAAGAGGTAATTGATGTGGTCTCCCACTTTTTGCCGGAGGGCGTGGTCCTCAATGTGGTGGACAACCAGGGAGAGCACACTGCCCTGGAAGTCAGGCCGGGAGGGGTCACCACTGACCTGCCTGTGGTCGTTCTGGTGGACGACTTTAGCGCCAGCGGCAGCGAGGTGCTGTCCGGTGCCTTGCAGGACCATGGTCGGGCGATTATCGCCGGCCGCCAGACCTTTGGCAAAGGCAGCGTCAATGTCCTGCGCCGACTTGATGATGGTTCGGGACTGTACATCACCACCGCCCGCTGGCTCACGCCTGACGGCCGCCTCATTGAAGGTGAAGGCGTAAAGCCAGACTATGAACTTGAGCTGGAGGGAGAAGAAGCTATCCAGTGGGCAATAGACTACCTGAAGGGGAGTAAGTAATAAGCTGGTTGGGACACCTATCTTTATCCCTGATTCTCCTCCTCCTTCTTTATAAAGAGAGAGATACTAAACAGAGAGTCCAAGAGAGGCGAAGCCTCTGAATAGTATTTATCGGGAGTTTTAGAGGGACAAACCTCAAAATGTGCTTATAGGGAGTTTTAGAGGGACTCTGTCCCTCTAACGTAAACACTCCCCCTCCCTTAACAAGGGAGGGGGATAAAGGGGGTGGGTTCCCTAATAATTTAATTAAGGGGGATGGGGCTACCAAATAAAAAATTAAAGAAGGGAGATTGTAAAAATCTCCACCGGGAGACACGTGATATGGGAAATAACATCGTGCAGATAACAGTTAACCAGGCGAAGCTTTCCATAGTCCAGGGCGACATCACCCGCCAGGCTACCGATACCATCGTGAATGCCGCCAACTCCGGCCTGATGGGAGGCGGCGGGGTGGACGGGGCTATCCACCGCGCCGGCGGTCCGGCCATACTGGAGGAATGTAAACAAATCGTCGCCCGGCAGGGGCGCCTGCCTACTGGTCAGGCGGTGATGACCACCGGCGGAAATCTGAAAGCCAAATATGTCATCCATACCGTGGGCCCGGTGTGGGGAGGTGGCGGTAAAGATGAGGCGGCACTGCTGGCGAGCGCCTACCGGGAAAGCCTGAAACTGGCCGCGGCGAACAAGCTGGCCAGCGTCTCCTTCCCCTCGATAAGTACCGGTGTCTACGGCTATCCGGTGGACCAAGCGGCCCGGGTGGCCCTGGAAACGATTATCTTGTTTCTCCGGGAGAGCGTTACCACCGTGAAAGAGGTGGTGATGGTGCTCTTTGATTCCCGGACTTTTGATGTTTATTCCGAGGCTCTACGAGAGATGGTGGGGGAAGAGGGGTGATGGAGAAAATGACTAAGGCGCCGGCTGGCACCTGGGGCAGAAGTAAGTGCCGCGGTTGCGGACGGTGATGCGCTGGATGGGGCTGCCGCAGACCGCGCAGGTCTTGCCGCGGCCGTGGGCGACCTTGAACTCAAAGTGGGCCGTGCCCTTTTCTCCGCCGGGGCGGTAGTAGTTGACGATGCTGGCCCCCTTGTTCCTGATGGCGGCCCATAGTATCTGCTGAATAACCTGGTGAAGGCGCGCCAGCTCATCCGGGGAAAGGCTGGCCCCGGTCCTTAACGGGTGAATCCGGGCGGCATACAGGGCCTCGTCGGCATACATATTGCCGATGCCGGCGATGACGGACTGGTCGCAGAGCAGGGCTTTTACCGGTGCCTGGCGGTGGTTCAGGCGTTGGGCCAGCACCTGCGGGGTAAAATCAGCTTCCAGAGGCTCCGGGCCGAGTTTCTTGATAACACGGCGGCTATCCGGCACCAGCCACATCCCTCCGAACTTGCGCGGGTCACGGAAGAAGATATTGGTGCCGTTGTCCAGGTGCATTATGGCGCGGGTATACTTTGGCGGTTCCGACGAGTCCCGGCCCGTCAGCAGGGAGCCGCTCATTTTCAGGTGGATGATGAGCAAATCGTCGTCGGTCAGACTGGTGATGAGGTACTTGCCCCGCCGCGCCAGCCCGGTTATTTTCTGCCCGGTGAGACGGGAACAGAACTCGGCGGCTGACGGCTGCTTCACGATGCCGTCCCAGAATAGGGTAACACCGGTGAGCTTGCGGCCGACAATATGGGGCGTCAACTCGTTTTTTACCGTTTCTACCTCGGGCAGTTCCGGCATTTTACGCCATCTCCCCCCAGTTATGTCCCGTTTTGGTGTCCACTTTTAACGGCACGCTGAGCTTTAAAGCGGTGGACATTACCTCGGGAACGAGGCGGCGCATCGTGGCCAGTTCCTCCTCCGGTATCTCAAAGACCAGTTCATCGTGCACCTGCAGCAGCATCCGACTTTTTAATCGCTGTTTTTCCATCTCCCGGTAGAGGTTAATCATGGCCACTTTGATGATGTCCGCCGAGGTGCCCTGCACCGGCATATTTATGGCCATGCGCTCGGCGGCTTCCCTCACCTGGCGGTTGGCGGCATTGATTTCGGGAATAAAACGCCTCCGGCCCAGCATCGTCTGCACGTAGCCGGTCTGCCGGGCCTGCTCTTTGGTCGATTCCAGATACTTCTTCACGGCGGCATATTTTTCAAAATAGGCGGCAATGAAACGGGCGGCTTCTTCCCGGGATAGCTCGGTGGCCTGCTCCAGTCCGTACTCGCTCATGCCGTAAATCACGCCGAAGTTGACCGTCTTGGCCAGCCGGCGCATATCGGCGGTTACCTGTGCCGCGTCCACGCCGAGGAGTTGGGCGGCCGTGGCCGTATGAATGTCCTCATCATGTTGGAAGGCGCTGAGCAGGCCCGGGTCCTGAGACAGGTGAGCCAGGACACGGAGGTCAATCTGCGAGTAATCTCCGGCCAGGAGGGAGGTGCCGGGTGGGGCAATGAAGGCCTGCCGGACCTGTCTTCCCAGCTCACCGCGGACCGGGATGTTTTGCAGGTTGGGCTCGCTGGAAGAAAGCCGGCCGGTGGACGTCCGCGTCTGGTTAAAGCTGGTGTGCACCCGGTTGCTTCGGCGGTTGATGAGAGCGGGCAGAGCATCAATGTAGGTTGACTTGAGCTTGGTCAGCTGGCGGTAGTCCAGGATAAGCTCAACTACCGGGTGAACGCCGCGAAGTGCCTCCAGCACCGAGGCCTCGGTGGAATATTTACCCTTGCCTTTGCGCCCGGTGGGTAACTGCAGCTCTTCAAACAGGACCGGGCCTAACTGCTGGGGTGAATTTATATTGAACTGGTGACCGGCATAGCTGTATATTTCCGTCTCCAGTTGGATTAGCTGCTCGCCGAGCCGGTGTGACATTTCTCCCAGCCGCTCCTTATCCAGGGCCACTCCGCTCCTTTCCATCTGGAAGAGCACCGGCACCAGCGGCATCTCAACTTCGGAAAATAGCGGCCACAGGCCCTGCTGGTGAAGCTCGGCGTCCAGCAGTTCCGCCAGCTGTCCGGTGATATCGGCGTCAGCGCAGGCGTAGTCCGCCGCTTTATCTATCTCTACCTGGGACATTGACCGCTGCCTGGCGCCGGAGCCAATCAGAGCGTCAATGGGCGTCATTTCCACATTCAGCTTGCTGAAGGCGAGGGCTTTCAGTCCCAGGGATTTCTCGCCCAGCAGGTGGGCGGCGACCATGGTATCGGCGGTGAGGTTTTTAACGGTTACCCCGCATTCCGCCAGTACCGCCATGTCAAACTTGCCGTTGTGGGCAAACTTGGCCCGGCTAATGTCCGCCAGCAGGGGCTGGAGCCGCTCGATAACCTGCGGGAGCGGCAGTTGCTCTATCTGGGTCAGGCAGACGTGGCCGACCGGGATATAATAGGCCTCCCCCCGTGCCGGCGATAAGGAAATACCTACCAGTTGCGCCGACATCGGGTTTAGGCCCGTCGTCTCCGTGTCAAAGGCGAAAGACCTGACCGCGGACAGGCGGTTCAGCATCTCATCAAGGCCCTTTGCGGTGTTAATAATGCGGTAGTCCCCGTGGGGCGGTTCTTTTTTAATCTGGGCATGGGATGATTCTGAGGTGGTTTCTCCGGGTTCAAGCCCGGGCAGCCTGTCGCGCAGGCGGGTAAATTCAAGCTCGCGGAAAAGTTCGTTTACCTGCTGGCGGTCATACTGGCTGGCCTGGCAGTCTTTCAGGTTGAGATTGACCGGTGCCCGGGTAACGATGGTGGCCAGCTCCTTACTCTGGCGGGCTATCGCTTCGTTTTCCTGGAGCAGCTTTTTAATTCTGGGTGGAGTTACCTCGTCAATGCGGGCGTAGATTTCCTCCACGGTGCCGAACTGCTGGATGAGCCTGGCGGCGGTCTTCCTGCCGATGCCGGGGACGCCCGGGATATTGTCCGAAGGGTCGCCCTCCAGTCCCTTGAGGTCAGCGATATGTTCCGGACTGACGCCGTATCTCTCGCTGACCGCCGCCTCGTCATAGAGTATGGTATCGCTGAAACTCTTCCCCGGTCTGGGATAAAGCACTTTTACCCGGGGCGAGACCAGCTGCATGGTATCGGCATCGCCGGTGACGATGACGGTGTCAATGTCCTGCTGGCTGGCCTGGCAGCTCAGGGTGCCCAGAAGGTCGTCAGCCTCATAGCCGTCCAGCTCAAAGATGGGGATACGAAAGACGGCCACCAGTTCTTTTACCCGCCCTATTTGACTCACCAGTTCCGCTGGGGTGGGCGGCCGGTGTGCCTTGTACTGGTCAAAGAGCTGGTGCCGGAAGGTAGGCGCTTTACGGTCAAAGGCGATGGCATAGTGGGTGGGTTTTAGCTCGCTCACTGCCTTAAGCAGCATCTGGGTAAAGCCATAAACGGCGTTGACCATCTCGCCGGTCTTGCTCACCGTCAGTGGCGGCAGGGCGTGGTAGGCACGGTGAATCAGGGCATTACCGTCAAACAGGACCAGCCGCGGCTTTTCCATAGCCTAATTATAGCAGAGTGGGGGCGTAGAGAGATAGAGAGGAGAGTTAGCGTTTTTCCGGGGGGTGTTCAATCTTTTCTGCCTGGTAGCAGTGACGGATATATTTGTAGATTTCCACGCTGGTGGCGGTCAGCGGCGCGGCCAGCAGGAGCCCCCAGAAGCCGGCGATGTAAGCTCCCAGCACGAGTAAGACTATCAAAACGGCCGGATGTATACGGAGATAACCACCATGAATTCTGGGAACGAGCAGGCTATTTTCCAGCAACTGGATGGCCAGGAAGAGGACAATCACCCAGATAACTTTATCCGGGGCTATGGCCAGAGTGACGATGGTCACTACGGCGCCGCTAAGCCAGGGCCCCAGCGTGGGAATGAGTTCCCCGATACCGGCCAGGATAGCTAGCACGAGGGCATACGGTATTCCCAGTATTACCAGCCCGACGAAAGTGAAGTAAGCCACAATGGATCCCAGCACCAATTGCGCCCGGATGAACCGGCCCAGTACTCTTTCCAGAATGCCGACGATATTCCTGATATGTTCGGCAATCCTGGGCGAGAAGGCTGAGTAAAGGTTCTTTTTTAACTTTTCCGAGTCCTTCAAGGTGTAGAAGAGGAAGAGGGGTAATGCCGCCAGGCCAAGGAAGATGCTAAAGGTGCCCGGTATGGATGAAACACCGATGACAAAGGCATCCCGTATGTTGTTGCCCAGGGCCACGCCCGCTTCCAGGAGGGCCCTATCCACTTCCTGTCGTATTTCGGGAGGGAATTGTTGCCGTATGACCTCGAGCCATTCCTGTATCTGGTATATGCTTTGACCGATAAAATGAGGGGTGCTTTCCAGCAGGACCACGGAGGCGTCAAGGACCGCCGTCACGATAAGATAGGAAAAAGCGGCCAGAAGGAGGAAGAGCACGACAAAAATAGTAAGAATGGAAGCGGTTCTTTTAAACCCCCGCCAGTTTCCCTGGCGGGGTAGCTTTTTCTCCAACCAGGAGACCGCCGGCATT
>DAOWCR010000055.1 GCA_030639445.1 Dehalococcoidales bacterium | reverse complement strand
TTATTTCCATAACCATGCTGGCTGCCTCGGCAGAAGAGAGACTAAAAGATGGTTTAAGAGAGGTGTTGCCTCTCTTCTAGCATTGTTTTTATCCCGGGCGGCGGGTTGCCAAATGGCGGTTAATCTGGTCCCGCAGCTCGGCGGCGGCGCGGCGGGCGGCTTGGGCAAAGTCCTTGCCCCGCGAGGCATAGATAATCTGTCTTGAGGAGTTGATGATAGCTTTCTCGCCACGGGCGTCAACTCCGCAACGGACGGTTGCCGCCAGGTCTCCACCCTGGGCGCCGATGCCGGGTATCAGGAGGAGCATGTCAGGGTGGTTGGTCCGGATGAGCTTCAGCTCTTGGGGGTAGGTAGCGCCGACCACCAGCCCGATGTTGCCGTGGGTGTTCCACTGGCTGGCTTTAAGGGCGACGATTTCGAACAGGGGGCGGGAGCTGCCCTCCAGTTCGGTACGGAGGGCCTGGAAATCAACGGCGCCGGCGTTTGAGGTCCGGCATAGAATAAATACCCCCCGGTCCCGGTACTGGATAAAAGGCTCTACGGAATCAAAGCCGAGGTAGGGATTCACCGTCGCCGCATCGAAGTTGAAGTTGGTAAAGATTGACCTGGCATAAGCCCTGGCCGTATTGCCGATGTCACCCCGCTTGGCATCGCCGATTACCGGTATATCATCTGGAATATGCTTCACCGTGCGCTTCAGGATATCAAACCCCTCGTCTTCTAGGGCTTCGTAGAAGGCAAAGTTGAGCTTGTAGGCGCAGACGAGGTCGGCGGTAGCCTCAATGATGGCCCGGTTGAACTCGAAAACGCTTACCTGGTCCGGCATCATCTCCGGGTCGGAGTCAAGCCCAATGCAGAGTAAGCTCTTATTTTTTTGAGCGGCTTTCGTCAGCTTTGCGGTGAAGTCCGTCTCGTCCTCCTCAAGGCTGAACTGAGACAGGCGGATGGAGTATATCGGGGGCGGTTAGCGGTGTTCAGCGGGCAGTCTCGTAATGTGTGGTTAGTGCCTCCGAGGGAAGCATGTTCTCCAGGATTTTTTGCAGTGCCATGGTATGGCTACACAGACCCCAGCTGGCGAAGAAGTGGCAGGAGCAGTACCACTTGCCGTCTTTGTAGCCGGTATTATAGTTGTCATTCTCACCACGGAATTTCACTTCCAGTTCGGAGAAGGTGATACGGTCTCTCTCCTGGGCATAGCGGTTGGCTTTTTCGATTTTGCCAATCAGGCTGGACTGCATAATCATTCCCTCCTTAAACCTAAGAAGCACTGGCTTTACGAGGCACAGTGCTTCTTTCCCGTGAGAACTAAATTTGCGAGATACATAAGCATCTACTTTAGGGTTACTTGGTTTATTTTAAACCTTTTTGGTCAATAAGTCTAGGGGGAAAAGCCCGGTTGCCGAAAAATCGGTAAATATTTTTCTCGGTCTGGGCCTCTCTGAGGTTTAGCTGGGTGACCCCATCCCCACTTTAAGTTTTATTTTTTATCAGGGAATCCATCCCCTTTATCCCCCTCTCCTTTGATAAAGAGAGGGGGACCAAGGGGGTGAGGTCACCATATAGCCTCATAACTTGCCGTAACGGGACGATTACGCTAAAATAGCTGGGAAAATACGGTGTGAGGTAAAGTATAGTGCCCATTTATGAGTACGAGTGTGGCGATTGTCAGACTCACTTTGACCGTAAACAGAGTTTTGATGAAGAACCGGTAGCCATGTGCCCGGAATGCCAGGGTAAAGCTCGCCGGGTCATTCACTCTATTCCGGTTATTTTTAAAGGCAGCGGTTTCTATGTTACCGATAGTCGCAAGAAGGTAAAGCCGGAGAAGAGTGAAAGTAAAGAGGAACCGGTCAGCGAGAAAAAGGAAAAGGAAGTAAAGTAGTGTCGTGAAAGCGCTGCTGCAGCGGGTTACCCGGGCCTCGGTCAGTGTTGATGGCGAGGTGGTGGGTGAGGTAGCAAGGGGACTGGTGGTCTTGGTCGGCATCGCGGCCAAGGACACGGAAGAGGACGCGCGGTATCTGGCGCAGAAAGTGGTTACCCTGCGCATTTTTGCCGATGAGGGCGGTAAGTTTAACCTTTCGGCGGTGGATGTCGCCGGTGAGCTGCTGCTGATAAGCCAGTTTACCCTTATGGGCAATACCCGGAAAGGGCGGCGTCCCAGCTTTATTGAGGCGGCGCCGCCGGCCCAGGCGGAAGAATTATTTGAGTATTTTGTGGAACAGGTGCGCGCTACGGGCTTAAAGGTGGCCACCGGGCGTTTCCAGGCGTATATGCAGGTAGAAATCCATAACGACGGCCCGGTAACCGTGCTCCTGGATAGTCGGGAAGAAAAATCGAAAGACGCCGAAGCGGGGTGGCTGTAAACGGCCGGGTAAGCCGATGGGAGGCAAGCGTTGGTTAAAGAGCATTTTAACCGGATAGCGGCTGTCTGGGATGAGACCGTGGCGGAAAAGAACGAAGCCCGGCTCAGGCAGATGGTGGCGCGCCTGGAGATTAAACCCGGCGCCGCCGTGCTTGATGTCGGCACCGGCACCGGCGTTTTCCTTCCCTATTTACGGAACAGTATTGGCCGGGAGGGACGTATCGTTGCCCTGGACTTTGCCGAGGAAATGCTGGCCAGGGCTACGGCCAAGAATTTTAACGGCAATATTAAATACCTCTGCGCCGATGTCACTGACATCCCTTTCCCTGATGAAACCTTTGACGCCGTCGTTTGCTATTCCAGCTTTCCTCACTTTCAGGATAAACCAAAGGCTCTGGAAGAACTGGGCCGGGTGACCAGGGGTGGCGGCCGGCTGTTCATCTGCCATACCTCCGGGCGGGACGTGATTAATGAGACCCACCGCCATATCTCTGCGGTGCAGAATGACTTCCTCCCCGGCGGGAGTGAAATGCGGAAAATGCTGTCCCGAGCCGGATTTTTACCTGATGTCAGAATAGAGGATGACGGCCAAAGTTATCTCTGTTACGCCCGGAAACCGGAAGCGTTTACCCCTGTTTTAGCGTCGGTGGCTCAAGTTCCAGACTGATGTTCAGGGCCCTGGGGGAGTGGGTGAGGGCACCGATGGAAATCAGGTCAACTCCGGTTCCAGCCGCGGCGCGGACATTTTCCAGCGTAATCCCTCCCGAGGCTTCGGTGATGACCTGGCCCGGCAGGGAACTCACGATACGGCGCATTTCCCCGGCGTCCATGTTGTCCAGCATAATGATGTCCGCCCCGGCCCCGGCGGCCTCGGTGGCTTCTTGAGCCGTCGTTACCTCTACTTCAACTTTCATACCGGCAGGCGCGCCCTGTTTCGCTTTGGCGACGATGTCCTTCAGCCTTATACCCAGGGCACGCAGCGCGGCGAGGTGGTTGTCCTTAATCAGGATACCGTCGCCCAGGTGAAGGCGGTGGTTTTTACCGCCGCCGGCAAATACGGCTTGTTTTTCCAGTACCCTGAGGCCGGGGGTGGTTTTGCGGGTGTCCGTAATGGTGGCCGTCTGGTCACTGGTTTCCGCGACGTATTCGGCGGTCCGGGTAGCGATGCCGCTGAGCCTCTGCAAAAAATTGAGGGCTATCCGCTCGGCCTTGAGGATGCTGGCGACCGTGCCGGAAACGGTGGCCGCGATGTCTCCCGGTTTAACTCCGGTGCCGTCTTTCAGTAGCACTTCCGTTTCGAGGGAAGGGTCAACGCGGTGGAACACTTTCAGGGCCACTTCGATGCCGGCCAGTATTCCCGTTTCTTTAACCAGGATGGAGGCTTTGCCTTTTAAGTCCGGTGGTATCAGCACCTCGGTGGTGACATCGCCGTAGCCCAGGTCTTCCGCTAGGGCCAGGTCGATAAGGCTATCAATCTGTTCTTGGGGTGATAGTGATTTGTTCATTTATCTCACCACCTCTAAGTTACTTTGCGGTGAATACGATATGGCGTCGCCACCGGGGCAAGCTCCGGGGGTAATCGGTGCGGAAGTGAGCACCACGGCTCTCTTCACGGAGGAGAGCCGCTTCGGTTACCAGCCGGCCGGTCAGCACCAGGTTGTTCCGCTCGTAGGAAGCGCGGTCGGTGGGTGGGGACAGGGACTTTTGCCAGGCTGCCAGAATACCGGCGGCCTCGGTCAGACTTTTCCGGTGGCGGATGACACCCACTTTTTCCCAGAGAAGTCCTTGAAGGGTGGAGAGGCTAGGCGCGGGTACCGGTTTCGAAACCTCCCTGCGGTCCGGCAGGTGGTGGGCTTTGCTGGCCCGGGGACGAGGCGCCGCTTTTTGTTTGGTCTTCTTCTCGGTTTTGGCTATAATTCTCTTGCTGAAGACGACTACTTCCAGCATCGAGTTTGACGCCAGCCGGTTGGCCCCGTGTACGCCGGTACAGGCCGTCTCGCCGGCGGCGAACAGCCCGGTGATGTTGGTCTCGCCCCAGCTGCTGGTCTTGATGCCGCCCATCATATAGTGGGCGGCTGGCGCCACCGGGGCCGGTTCCCGGATGATATCCAGGCCGTGGTCTAAACAAAACTGGTATATATGGGGAAAACGGGTGGTGGTAACGTGAGGCGGTAAATGGGTAACGTCAATGAAGACATTGTCCGAGCCGGTCTTCTGCATCTCGTACAGTATGCTGCGGGCGACCACGTCCCTCGGTGCCAGGTCGCCCTGCGGGGAATAATCGGGCATGAAGGGGTGGCCATCGGCGTTGCGCAGTATGCCACCCTCGCCCCGGACGGCTTCCGATATAAGGAAGGGTGTTACCCCGGGCAGGCACAAGGCGGTGGGATGGAACTGGAAGAACTCCATGTCCATAATCTCCGCCCCGGCCCGGAAGGCAAGGGCTATGCCGTCACCGGTGGCGATATCCGAGTTGGTGTTGAATTTGAAGAGCTGGCCGGCGCCGCCGGTAGCCAGAATCAGGAAGCGGCAGTCAAATTCGGCGATGGAGCCGGTGCGGCGGTCAAGGGCTTTTATTCCCCGGACGGTGCCATTTTCGACCAGGATTTCCGTGGCCAGGCAATCTTCAATCAATTTGATTTTTGACGCGCGCACCATCCGGCTTAGCGTTACCTCAATATGTTCGCCGGTGGCATCACCTCCGGCGTGCAGGATGCGGGGTACGCTGTGGGCGGCCTCCAGGGTGAGGGCAATCTTGCCGTCAAGGGTGTCAAAAGGCACACCGAAGTTGACCAGTTCCGCGATACGGGCCGGGGCTTCGTTGGCCAGGATACGCACCGCTTTTTCGTCGCACAGGCCGTCGCCGGCGATTATGGTATCCCGGAAGTGAAGCTGGGGGGAATCGCCTTTACCGATGGCGGCGGCAATGCCTCCCTGGGCATATCGGGTGTTGCAGTCGTCAATGCTGCCTTTGGTGATTACCAGCACGCTGCCCTGCTCTTTGGCCAGCAGGGCGGTATAAAGTCCGGCAATACCGCTGCCCACTATGATGTAGTCATGGTAGCTCATCTGCCCACCACTGTGGCTAACTAAGGTTTCTTAACCACAGTTCTTTTACCTTAAATAACATTTTATCTGTGGTGAGGTTAAATAACGGGTAGTTTGAAGGGGCTTTGCCCCTTCAAAAGTAATCCCTCCCCCTCTCCTTTTAAGGAGAGGGGGATAAAGGGGGTGAGGTCAAATAAATAATCTCTATCTCTCCCGTCGGCCGGTGACGCTGTTTCTGGCTACCCTGATAGTCGCCCCCGATTCTATTTTCAGGACGACACTCTCATCGCTCAGGCTTTCCACGACGCCGTAAATACCGCCGGCGGTGATTACTTTGTCGCCCTTCTGCAGTTCTATCATCAGTTCCTCGTGTTCTTTCTGCCGCTTGCGCTGCGGCCGAATCATGAGGAAATAGAACACGCCGATAATCAGGCCGATAAAGATGAGTATCGTCCAGTCGAACCCTCCTTCATCGCCTTCTCCCGAGGGAATGCAGCCGCCGATAAAAGCCAGCAGGGCGATAAGCAGTCCCACCGTTAGCCCGAGTTTTAGTCTTCCAGTCCTTAACATTTTCCCTCCTTATCCCGGTTTAATAACTTTACCCTGTAATGACCAGGGGCTTGTTTTTTCGACACGGACGTTCACCACTTGACCCGGGCAGTCGCCGTTATCGTTGTAGAATACCAGTTTACCAGAACGGGTGCGGCCTTGCCACTTGCCTTTCACCCTGCTTTCTACCAGTATCTCCACCGTTTTGTCCCGCAGCCGGGCATTAATTTCGGCGGCAATCTTCTCCTGTAGCTGTTCGATTGTATTCAGGCGTTCCTTTTTTTCGGCGGGCGGGACGTTGTCCTCGAGTTCCCGGGCGGCGGCCGTTCCCGGCCTCGGCGAGTAGGCGGCGACGTGGACGGTGTCAAATTTAATCTCGGAGAGCAAGTCGGCCGTTTGCCGGAACTGCGGTCTGCTTTCGGATGGGAAGCCGACAATGACATCGGTGCTCAGGGCGATGCCGGGTATCTGGTTTCGTATCCGGCTAACGAGCTGGCGGTATTGCGCTACCGTGTAGCCCCGCCCCATTGCCTTTAGCATCCCGTTGCTGCCGGACTGGACCGGCAAGATGAGCTGCTCGCAGACTTTATCCAGGCGGGCGATGGCGGCAATCAGTTTCTCGCTCATGTCCTTGGGGTGGTTGGTCAGGAATCGTATTCGTGCCAGTCCGTCTATGGCGTTCAGCTCACCCAGCAAATCGGCCAGGTCCGGTTTATCTGGCAGGTCATGTCCGTAGGAGTCCACGTTTTGCCCCAGCAGGGTGACCTCTTTTACCCTGCGCTCCACCAGCCCCCTGACTTCACCGACTATCTCGGTTACGCTCCGGCTTCTTTCCCGGCCGCGGCGGTAGGGGACAATGCAGTAGGTGCAGAAGTTGTCGCAGCCCTGCATAATGGGCACAAAAGTGCTGGGGGAGGGATGACGGGGTAATACCACCTCCGGCTCCGGCTGGGCCAGCCAGGGCGGATAGTCTCCGGGTTTGAAAAAGTGGTCAATATAGGGGAAGCTCCTGGCTAGCTGGTCTACCTGGGAGTCCACCAGGCAGCCGGTGACCGCCAGGACGGTGTCCGGGCGGGCTTTTTTCAGGGTGCGGAGTGATTTGACCTGGTTAACTACCCGGTTTTCCGCCCTCTGACGTACCACGCAGCTGTTAAGCACGATGAGGTCGGCTTCCCTGGCGGTAGCCGTGGCCCGGTAGCCCTTTTGCTCCAGGTAGCTGCCGAGGCGCTCCGATTCCGCCTTGTTCATCTGGCAGCCGATAGTCCAGATATAGTATTGCGCCATGATTTTTACTGCCTCGTATTAATAATATACCCCTTAACAGGGGGTGTGCCACTTCATCTGGCGGAGGGAGTGGGATTCGAACCCACGACCCCG
>DAOWCR010000014.1 GCA_030639445.1 Dehalococcoidales bacterium | reverse complement strand
TCGGCCGCCGCCTTCTCAATGGCGTTGCAGACCATACCCAGTTCGTCATCGGTCATGGTTAATTGTATCATCAGCGTGATTATGTCTCCGTACCAGGTCGAGCAGGGGAGCAGCACTCCGTTTTCCAGGCCGACTTTAACGACGAGGTTGGCTACGGCGGCGCGGTCGGCAAACTTCTCTCTGGTGGTCTTGTCCCGGACAAACTCCACGCCGGCCAGGACCCCGTTGACGCGGACATCACCCACTACCGGCGATTTGTCTTTGATGGCGCCAAGTTCTCGCGTCATTATCTCGCCTATCTTTGCGGCCCGGGCCAGCAGGTTATGCTTCTCCACGTAATCAATGCCCGCTATTCCCGCCGCCGCCAGATAACCCATACCGCCGAAAGTATAGCCGTGCTGCAGGGTGTTCTCGCCGGTGAACACCTCGGTAATCTCGCTTTTGACGTGCGTGCCCGCCAGCGGCCCGCAGCCCCAGGATATACCCTTGCCCATGGCAATCATATCGGGTACAATCCCGTATTTTTCGCATTCAAACCAGAATCCGGTCTTGCCGAAGCCGGTAATGACCTCGTCCATAATCATCAGAATCTCATACTCGTCACAGAGGTCGCGAATCCGCGGCATATATCCGGGCGGCGGTGGTATGATGCCCAGGCCGGTATTGGTGGCCTCGCCGATAAAGGCGGCGATAGTTGACGGGTCTTCAAACTCGATGACCTGGCGGAATTCCTCGGCGCACAGGAGGTTGCACTCGGGATGGCGCAGGTGGAACGGGCAGCGATAGCAGTTCGGCGCGTGAAAAGCGACAAAGCCGGCCATGAGCGGTTCAAAGGGCGCCCGGCGGAAGGTATGGCCGCTGGCGCTGGCCGTACTCAGGCTCATGCCGTGGTAGTCACCCGGGTAGCGGTGGATTATCTTGTACTTGCTTCCCTGGCCCATTATCTTCCAGTAGTGCCGGGCTATCTTGATGGCGGCTTCATTGGCATCGGTGCCGTTACTGCCGAATATGGTGTATTTCAGACTGCCGGGAGACCGGGCGGCGATTTTCTGGGCAAGCCACACCACCGGTTCCGTGGGCACAAACAGGCTGGGCGTAGTATTGGCGATATTTTTCATCTGTTGGGAGACGGCGGCCATGAGTTCCGGGAGGTTGAAGCCGAGGGGAACCGCCCCGCCGGCCGAGTTCGGCTCCAGCAGGCGATTACCAAAACTGTCAACGATGTGCCGTCCCTCCGCCGACTTAACAATTGATACCGGGCGGCCAAAGAATGAGGCGTCTCGGCCAAAGGCCGGCCACAAATACTCCCTGGCGGTCGCTACCAGCTTAGCTACTTCGTTAGATTTCATGTCAGTCACACCTCCTGTTTTAATCCAGACTATATCCGGTCACCGGTTCCGGTGGAAGAGGCAATGGTTATTTATCCATCGGCAGAAAAACGCCGGTATCTTCAGGCGGTGGCTATTGCCTTCGCTATCAGGTCGCCCATCTCCCGGGTGCCGACTTTGGTCTTGCCCTCTTCCATAATGTCGTAGGTGCGGTGGGTGGCCACGGTCTTCTCCACGGCGGCCTCGATGCCTTTCGCTTCCTCGGTCAGGCCGAAGGTGTACCGCAGCATCATGGCAACGCTGAAAATAGTGGCAATCGGGTTGGCGATATTCTTCCCGGCATGCTTCGGGGCGCTGCCGTGACTTGACTCGTAGAAACCGAAGGTGGTGCCGCCGATGCCCGAGCCGGCTATCTGGGCCGAGGACAGCATACCCAGGGAACCGGCCAGCACCGAAGCCTCGTCACTGATGATGTCGCCAAAAAGGTTTGACATGACCAGGACATCAAAGTCTCTGGGCCGTTTCAGCAGCCACATGGCGCAGGCATCGGCATAGGCATGCTCCAGCGTCACGTCCGGGTACTCCGGGGCCAGCTCATTGGCAATCTGGCGCCATAGCCGGGATGACTCCAGCACGTTAGCCTTGTCCGCGGAACACAGCTTCTTACGTCTTGACCGGGCCAGCTCAAAGCCTACCCGAATAATTCGTTCAATTTCTTTTTCCGAGTAGAGCATACTGTCCACGGCGGCACGCCCTTCGGCGGTTTGCCACTGTTTCTTCGGCTCACCGAAGTAAGCCCCGCCGGTGTTTTCGCGGACGACGATTAAGTCCACGTCTTTGACTATTTCCGGTTTGACCGGAGAGCAGTTGACCATGGACGGGAAGACCTTTATCGGGCGCAGGTTGGCGAAGAGTCCGAATCGCTGGCGCAGCAGCAGCACTCCGTAAGTTGCCTGCTCCTTTGACCCCGGGTAGTCCCACTTCGGGCCGCCGGCGGCGCCGAAGAGTATCGCGTCACTCTCCTGGCAGGCTTGCAGGCTTGCCTCGGGAAGCGCCGTGCCGTGCTTGTCAATGGCGACACCGCCAATATCGACATAAGTTAATTCAAAATCATGGCCGTATTTCCCGGCCACGGCCTGGAGAACTTTAACTCCCTCGTCAATAATTTCCGGACCGATGCCATCACCTGGCCCGACGGCAATCTTTCCTTTCACGGCCTTACCTCCTGTGTCTTAATTATTAATTATTTCGATGGTTTGACATCGACAAAAAGCGTGGAGACGACGTCAAAATATTGAATAGTGGCGTCGGGAATGACGGCAACTCTGGCGCCGTCAGGGTAGTCCGCCTCAAGCATGGCCCTGACCTCTTCCCAGGTCCGGGCCCAGTTTACCGAGGCCAGCGGCCACAGCCAGTCGATGCTTACCTTGTTTTTATAGGGCATCTGGAGGATGAGTTTCCTGATCCTGGGTGATAGCTGGGGTTCGCGGCAGGCTCGCCCGCCGATGTGGTGGCCGAAGCTCCGGCGCAGGTAGTGGCAGACCTCGCCCCAGGGGTTATTGGTTATCATGACCAGGGTGCCGCCGCTCTCCGGCACCAGCGATTCGGCCACTATCTTGCCGATAAGGGTCTCATTTACCTTGGCGTTGCAGTTGCCTACCACCACGTCCGGCTTCTCCGGCGTGGGAGTATAATAATGTTTTTTGGCCAGTTTTACCCCTTCGTGGTACTGGGCGATAGGCTCGCCGACGAAAAGGGCGGTGGTATCGCGCCGAATATTGACAATGGCGTCAATCTTAACGTCCAGCCCTGACATCCGGCACGCCTCTTCAATGTCCAGAAGCTGGGCATTATTTTCATATCGGCCCATACCGGCATTGCTCTCCACACCCGTCTCTTTCGCCCGCTTTCGCACTGGCCCGTGGTTGTGCATGATGGTCTCCATAGAGGCGATGCCGGGTAAGATTATCTTGCCGCCGCCGCCAAAGCCGGCGCTCTGGTGCGGCACTATCGCGCCGATGCCTATTTTCAGGTCGGCCTTGAGGAATTCGTCATTCAGGGAGACGGGCGTACCCCGGCGGGTCGTCCCGACGTAGGTGCAGTTCTCGTACGGGTTATGATTGTAAACGTTAAAGCGGGCAATCACATCTTCCCCCAGCTTCTTGGCAAACTCGTAGGCGGTCAGCGCGCCGTGAGTGCCCAGGGCGCAGATAAACTGGATGTTCTCTTCCGCCACCCCGGCTTCGGTCAGTTCCTCCAGGATAAAAGGCACGATTTCGGCTATCTTGGTGGGGCGGCTCATGTCATCGAACACGATGACCACGTTTTTCTTGCCCCGCGCCAGCTCCCGGATGGGCCGGGTGCCGATGGGGTTGGCGAAAGCCTGGCGAAAGCCCGTCTCGTCGAGCTTGGGGGCATCGTGCCCCGGCATGCGGCAGGCGGTTACCTGCCAGTTTTCGGGGAAACTGAGTTCGGCCTCAAATTCATCCCACCAGGCAAGCTGAGGCACTTTTACCGTATGGTCGCTGTTTCTCTGGCGGCTCACACTTTCCCCCCTTACGATGCTTAGCTATCATCATAGCATTATCCGGTGGCTGATGTCCCATTGCCGCACCATATTAGCGGGCGGATTATCTCTACTTGAGTCCAGCTATGGCCGGATGCAGGATGTCCAGCATTTCGTCGGCTTCTTCTTTGGTGGTGATGATGGGTGGGTTAAACCGGACGCGGGAATAGTTCCTGGCCTGGGCTAACCGGACATACAGGCCTTTTTGCAGCAGTTCCCGCTGCCACTGGCTCATGGTGGCTGTGTCAAACGGGGTCCCGGCCGCCTGGTCTCTGACCAGCTCTATACCGAGCATCAGGCCATGGCCGCTGATGTCACTGACATTGGGCAGGGCTTTAAACTCACCGTTCAGACGCTCCAGGACATAGTTGCCCACCTTCTCCGCATTCTCCACCAGCTTGTCCCTGATGATTAGTTTCAGGGCGGCCTTCGCCGCCGCCGCCGAGATGGGATTGCCGTGCTGGGTAAAGCCGTGCCACAGCATTACCCCCTTCAAGCCCTCGAAAATCCGGTCGCTGACCAGCGTGGCGCCGAAAGGCAGGTAGCAGCCGTTAATCGCCTTGGCGATGGTCATCAGGTCCCATTGAACGCCCCAATGCTCCTGGGCCCACAGCTTGCCCGTTCTCCCGAAACCGGTCTGAATTTCGTCGCCGATTAAGAACACATCGTGGTCGGTGCATATCTGCCTCACGATGGGGAAGTACTCCGGTGGCGGGGCGATATTGCCGGCCGCCCCCAGCACCGGCTCGGCAATGTAAGCCGCCACGCTGTCCGCCCCCTCGGTTTTGATAATCTCCGCAACGTAGCGGGCGCATAGAATGTCGCAGGCCGGATATTCCAAATGAAAGGGACAGCGGTTACAGTAAAAGTACGGTGCCTGGATGAAGCCGGGGGCGAGCGGCGCGAAACCGGTCCAGAAGGTGCCGCTGCCGACTCTGGTGGCGGGCACCGAGCCCAGGCCAACGCCGTGAAAGGCATTCTGGAGGCTGATAATCTTATACTTGCCCTTGCCCTGTTTCCACCAGTATAGGCGGGCCAGCTTGAAAGCCGTCTCCACCGCTTCCGTGCCCCCGTTGTTGAAGAAGAAGTGTTTCAATCCCGGCGGCGACACCCGGGCCAAATCCCGGGCATACTCAATAATCGGGACATTGGACTGCTTCGCCAGGAGATGGGCGAACTGCAGTTTCCGTACCTGTTCGCAGATAGCATCGATAATGTCTTTCTGTCCGTGGCCCAGGGTATTGCTGGTCTGCTGGGAAGCGGCATCGAAGTAGGCATTGCCTTCCGTGTCCCAGCACCTGATTCCTTCCGCTCTCTCGATAATCGGCCCCACCTCTTCGTCCCCGACCACGCCAAAACCGTGTATCAGGTACTTGCGGTCTAAATCAAGAAGCTCTTCCGTCCGTTTACTCACCATTTCTGCCCTCCCTGAATATTTATTTTTTAACAGTTCTTCCGGAACACTGCGGAAACAAAGTCCGGTGTTCATCATCGCTCATTTGGCTCAGGTAAATCAAATTCTATCGTTTAGCCTGATAAGTGTCAATAAAACTGAGGTTTCCGCACTTTTCTTTTTTACCAGTGAGGCGCCGCCCGGCGTGATTGGCGGCGTTGACAACCTGTGCTTCTTAGCCTAATATCCCCTAAAGATGGTAGCGATGCCACGTCTGAAAGAATAATCGAGAAAGGAAGATAAGAATGTCAAATCGAATAGCAGCGGCGCAAAAACTGGCCGGCAAGGTCTTTGGCACCGTTCACGGGCCTCTCCTGCCGCAGGTAATTTGTGACCGTGGCGAAGGTATCTATCTTTTTGACCAGGATGGCAAAAGGTATATTGATTTCAGCGGCGGCCCGCACGTGGTCTCTATCGGGCACGGCGACAAGAGGGTCAGAGAGGCGATGATGGGCCAGATGGAAAAAGTATCCTTTTTCTTTCGCGGTTTCTGGCTGAACGAACCGTTACTGGCCCTGGCCGACCGTATCATCAAGGTGTCTCCGCCCAACCTTACGCTGTGCCAGTTTTGCAATAGCGGCTCGGAGGCCAACGAGACGGCCATAAAGGTCGCCCATCAGTACCACGTGGAAAGAGGCAACCCGGAAAAATACATGGTGATATCGAGGTGGCAGAGCTATCACGGCATGACACTGGGCGCCCTGTCCGCCTCGGGGCATACCGTCCGCCGCCTCAAGTTTACCCAACTGCTGCACCAGTGGCCCAAGATAGGCGCCCCGTTGTGCTACCGCTGTCCCTACCGGATGAGCTATCCGGGCTGTAATATCCGCTGCGCCTGGGCCCTGGAGGAAATAATCAACCAGGTAGGCGCCCGGTACGTTGCCGCCTTTATGGCCGAGCCTATCGGCGGGGCTGCCTCGGCCTGTATGGTGCCGGTGCCGGAATATTACCCCATTATCCGGGAGATATGTGATAAGCACGACGTGCTCTTCATTGACGATGAGATTATCTGCGGGTTCGGCCGGACCGGCAAGTGGTTCGGCATCGAGCACTGGGGGGTCAATCCCGATATATTAACCTCGGCCAAGGGCATGACCGGCGGCTACTCTCCGATGGCCGTGGCCATTATTGATGGGAAAATCGGGGAGGTCTTTACCCGGAAAGGCGCCAGCTTTATCCACGGCTTCACCATGGAGGGCAATCCGGTTTCGGCCACGGCCTGTCTGACCGTTCTCGATATCATCGAGAAGGAAGGCCTGGTAGAACGCAGCGCCCGGCTGGGGGAGCACTTTTTCCAGCGGGGCAGGGAAAAGCTCTCCCATCACCCCAGTGTCGGGGATATTCGCGGTAAGGGACTGCTTATGGGCATAGAGCTGGTGAAAAACAGGGAAACGAAGGAGCCCTTCGACCCGGCGCTGAGAGTGGCCAACCGTCTGCAGCAGATAGCCATGCAGAAGGGATGCATGGTCTATCCCACCACCGGGGTGGACAACGGGGTGAGGGGAGACCATTTCCTGGTCTCACCGCCTTTTATCATCACCGAGAGTGAGATAGACACCGCCTTCGATATGCTGGATGATGCCCTCACCGATTTTGAAAAGGAATTCCTGTAATATATCCGGCCGGGGGATTCCTTGAACGAGGCAAAGTTACGGGAGGTGTGCAATGAGCTTTTTCGGCTATCCGCGGCCGGACGGGTTGGTGGGTACCCGCAACTATGTCGGCGTAATTTCCATGGTAAGCTGTGCCAATGACGTAGCCTTCTGGATATCCCAGCAAATCAAGGGGACGGCCCCCTTTCTCCACCAGGCGGGCTGCGGCCAGCTGCCGCCCGATCTGGAGCAGACCGCCCGGACGCTCACTTCCCTGGGCCAGAACCCCAACCTGGCTGGAGTGCTGCTGGTAAGCCTGGGCTGCGAAGGGGTATCGGTGGACCGGGTAGAAGAGGGCATTGCCCGGACGGGCAGGCACGTGGCCCGGGTGGTGGTCCAGAAGGCGGGTGCGACGGCCGCCGTGAACGAGGGCTTCCGCCTGGCCCGGGCTATGGTCGGTGAAGCTTCGAAAATCAGGCGGGAGGAGTTTGACGATTCGCACCTCGTGCTCGGGGTCAAGTGCGGTGGCTCCGACACCACTTCCGGGCTGGCCTCCAATCCGGCGGTGGGCGCCACCTGCGACCTCCTGCTGGATAACGGGGGCACCTGCGTCTTCGGCGAGACCACGGAGTTCCTGGGTGCCGAGCACATACTGGCCCGCCGGGCGGTCAATTCCCGGGTAGCGGACCGAATCAGGGAAATTGTCGACCGCATGGAGAAGCGGGTCATCGCCGAAGGAGGCGATATCCGGGGCGGCAACCCGACCGCCGGCAATATCGCCGGGGGTTTGAGCACTATCGAGGAAAAATCACTGGGGGCCATCGCCAAAGGAGGCACCAAGCCGATTCAGGGTGTTTATGAGTACGGAGAGCGGGTCCAGGGGAAAGGCCTGTTCATCGTGGACTCCCCGGGGCGGGAGCCGGAATTCCTCACGGCCCTGGGGGCGGCCGGGGCCAACGTTATCCTCTTCTCCACCGGGCTGGGCGTCCCGCAGGGTTTTCCCTTTATTCCGGTGATTAAAGTAACCGGTAACCCGGTTACCTTTGCGCGGCTGCCGGAACACCTGGATATTCTCGTTGAGCTAGCTCAGGAGGAGGGCGCCGGCCTGCCGGCAATGGGCCAGGCCATCTATCAGGAAGCGCTGGAGGTAGCCTCCGGGAAGCAGACTAAAGCGGAAACCCTGGGCTACGGTAATTTCTCCGGTCTCTATACCATCGGCCCCATAGTCTAAAATAGGGGACTGGTGCCGGCCGATTCCTTGACGGGTATCCTTGCCAGGTGATAGATTAGGAGAGCCAATGAGCCAGAATATGCACGTTGAAGAGGTGCGCTGGCACGGGCGGGGTGGGCAGGGAGCCGTGCTGGGCGCCAGTATCCTGGGGAGCGCCGCTGCGCTGTATGAAGGCAGGTACGCCACGTCGTTTCCGAGCTTTGGGGCGGAGCGGCGGGGTGCCCCGGTGCAGGCTTTCACCCGCATTGCCGACCGGGCCATTCGCACTCGCAGTCAGATTTATCACCCCACGAAAGTCATCGTGCTGGACGATACCCTGTTCGGTGTAGTTGACATAACAGCAGGAATACCGGCGGGGGCTTCCGTCCTGGTCAATACAAGCAAATCGGTCCCGGAGCTGTCACTTCCGGCTTCCATCAAGGTGGTTACCCTGGATGCCTCGGCCATTGCCCGGGAGATTATCGGCGTGGCTATCGTCAATACCACCATGCTGGGCGCTCTGGCCGGGGCTACCGCTCTGGTCAGCCTGGACGCGGTCAAACGGGCCATTGCCGACGCTCTGCCCGAGAAGGTGGCCAAAAGGAACATCGCCGCCGCCGAGGCGGCGTACGAAAAGGTCAGGTGAAAATGAAGAAGTCAATCCCGGGGCCGGTATCCCGGGCGGGCAACATACCCACCAGGATGGGCAGCTGGAGCACCATCAAGCCGGTGCTGAAGGGGAAGTGCAATTTTTGTCTCCTCTGCTGGATTTTCTGTCCGGAGGGAGCCATCAGCCAGGACGAAGGCCACCGGCAAGTGCTCTTTAACAATGAAGAATGCAAGGGCTGCGGCATCTGCGTCCGGGAGTGCCCGACCGGAGCCATAGAAATGGCCGAGCCGGAACAGGGAGAGAGGCCATAATGTCCACCCGAACGCCGGCCAGGAAATATATCACCGCCAACGAGGCCGTGGCCTGCGCCGCCCGGCTGGCCCGCGTTGAGGTAATCGCCGCCTACCCGATAACCCCGCAGACCACCATCGTGGAAAAGCTCGCCAGTTTTATCGCCCGCGGAGAGATGGACGCCGATTTCATCAAGGTGGAATCGGAGCACTCCGCGCTGACCGCCTGCATGGGCGCCCGTATGGCCGGAGTGCGCGCTTTTACCTCCACCTCGTCCCAGGGACTGGAATACATGCACGAAATGCTGGCCTACGTCAGCGGCGGCCGCTACCCGCTGGTCCTGGTCAATGTGTGCCGTTCGGTGGCTCTGCCCTGGAGCATCTGGGGAGACCAGCAGGACGCCATCCAGCAGCGGGATACCGGCTGGATTCAGATATTTACCGAGACGGGACAGGAAGCGATGGACATGGTCCTCCAGGCCTACCGCATCGCGGAGGACCACCGGATACTGCTCCCGGTGATGATATGCCTGGACGGTTTCATCCAGTCGCACACCGAAGAGCTGGTGGAGATTCCCGACCAGGAGAGCGTGGACTCATTCCTGCCTCCCTATGACCCGGTGGTTACCCTGGACGTGGACAATCCCCACACTATCTCTATGGGTGGCTTTGGCAAGCATTATGCCGCCTGGCGCCGGGAGCAGCAGGCGGCGGCGGAGAAAGCCGGAGAGGTTATCGTTGAGGTGGGCGATGAGTTTGCCCGGGTTTTCGGCCGTCACTATGGCGGACTCATCGAGCCGTACCGCTGTGAAGGAGCGGAAGCCGTTATCCTGCTTATGGGCGCTTTGACCGGGACCGCCCGGGAAGTGGTGGACGAAATGCGCGCCGACGGTCAGGCGGTGGGCTTAATCAAGGTAAGGGCTTTCCGGCCCTTCCCTGTCCAGTCGTTAAGGCAGGCGCTCTCACTGGTAAAGGCGGCGGCCGTGCTGGACCGGGACTGCTCCTGGGGATATGGAGGCGCCCTGGCTACCGACCTGAAAGCGGCTCTCTACAGCCTGCCCAACCCACCGGCGATGTTGAATTTCATCGGTGGACTGGGTGGCGCCGATGTATCGCCCGAGCAGATGAAATATATGCTGGACAAGGCGCTGGCGGCTAAAAAAGGCGCCCCGTCAAGTATGGAGTTTATCGACTTATGAAACTGAAAGAAATTTCCCGGGAAGAACTATTCCGCAGTTCTTACGGCTGTGCCGGCTGTGCTGCCGTGCTGGCGGTGCGCCTTACCCTGAAGGTGCTGGGCAGAAACTGTGTTTGTGTCGTGCCGGCGAACTGCATCAGCACCGTGTCCTGTTACTATCCCCAGACGCCTTTCTTCGTGCCCATGACGGTGATGGCCTTCGCCGCCACCGGGGCCGCCCTTTCCGGCATCAGTGCCGGGTTCCGCAGAAGGGGGCGGGAGGACATCAGTGTCGTCGGTTTCTCCGGGGACGGGGGTACCGCCGATATCGGGATTCAGTCCCTTTCCGGCGCGATTGACGGCGGGTACAAGTTTATCTATATCTGCTATGATAACGAGGCCTATATGAATACCGGTATTCAGAGAAGCGGCCTGACCCCGTACGGGGCCACCACCACCACTACGCCGGCACCCTGCTTTGAGACCGAGTCCAAGAAGGATATGCTGCGCATTGTGGCGGCTCACGATATTCCCTATGCCGCCACCGCCTGCACATCATATCCGCTGGACTTTATGCAGAAGGTGGCCCGGGCGAACCGGGTAAATGGCCCCACCTATATTCATGTCCTGGCGCCCTGCCCCACCGGGTGGGGTTTTGCTCCTGACCGCGCCATTGAGCTGGGCCGTATGGCGGTCGAGAGCGGCTTTTGGCGGCTGGTGGAGCTTGAGAACGGTAAACTGCGCACCACCCATAAGCCGAGTCGCCGGCGCTCGGTGGCCGAGTACTTTGCCGCCCAGACCCGCTTCCGCCAGCTCAGCCCGGAGCAGATTGAGGAAATCCAGCGTAATATCGACCGCAGACAGGCAGCCGGGCAGGCGTTTTCTGCCACGGGGTAGTTAAACAGAACGAGAAGGCTTGATATCAGGAGGGTAGTCATGAAAGGCGCTTTTTACGAAGGGAATAAGCGTGTCCGCGTTGCGGAGACCCAGCTACAGCCACCGGGACCGGGGCAGGTAAGGCTCAAGGTGGTTTACGGCGGTATCTGCGGCACGGACTATCATGTCTATCTGGGACACATGGACCACCGCGTCAAAGCGCCGCAGGTCATGGGCCATGAGATGTCCGGTGAGGTTGCCGAGATTGGGGAAGGCGTTCCAGGCTTCAAGGTGGGCGACAAGATTGTGGTGCGTCCGCTGGAGTCGTGCCAGCAGTGTCCGGCGTGCCGGGCGGGACACTCTTATATCTGTCACCGGTTAAACGTCTTCGGCGTGGACAGTCACGGCGCTTTTCAGGATACCTGGACAGTGCCCGCCCACACGCTGCACCACCTGCCGGACAATATTGACATGAGAGAGGCGGCGATGATTGAGCCGATAGCCGTTGCCTCGCATGATGTCCGTCTCGGGCAGGTTACCGAGAAGGAGTACGTTGTTGTCCTGGGTGCCGGACCCATCGGCATGCTGGTGGCGCTACTGGCCAAGCTAAAGGGAGCTCGTGTCCTTATCGCCGAGGTCAACAAGTTTCGGGGAAACCTGGCCCGCGAGGTGGGGCTAAATGTGGTGAACCCGCAGGAGACCGACCTGTCAAAGTATGTGGCCGAGCAGACGGGTACCGCGGCCGCCGACGCCGTCTTTGAGGTGACCGGTTCGGCGGCGGGCGCCGAGATGATGACCGGGCTGGTCAGGACCCGCGGTCGTATCGTGATTGTGGGCATCTTTGCCGAGCCGGCAATGGTCAACCTGCGCCAGGTTATGATGCGGGAAATCCACATGCTGGGTGTCAGGATGTACCAGCCGGAAGATTTTGAGGCGGCTATCTCTCTGGTCACCGCCAAAGCCTTTCCTCTTGACCGGCTTATTTCCGATGTCCGCCCGCTGGAGCAATTGCCGGCCACTTTTGAAGAGATTGGGAGAGGCGCCAACTTCCTGAAGATACTGCTTAAGTGCGGTGACTAGAGAATGGGACGACGGGGAAAAGAGGCGCTATCCGAGCTTGAGCGGGGCGAATATTCAGGTTTTTTTACGAGGGTGGTGCAGCACATCATTTAGCTTGGCCAGTATCTGCTTACTGGTCGCCGGCTTGGCGATAAAGCCATCGGCTTCCCTATGAAGCTGTTTGAACTGTACCGGGTCAGTCGGGTCCGCTTTAGCGGTGAAGTAGATTATTCGGGTCTCTGCCGAGAACTCGCGAACTCTCCGGCATACCTCTCTACCGTTTATTCCCGGCATTACCAGGTCTAACAGAATTGCGTCTGGCTTGTTCTTTTCCGCCAGCCGGAGCGCCGTCTCGCCGTCCGGTGCCGTTATGGCCCGGTATCCTTCCAGTTCCAGAACACGGCGCAGGATATTGCACAGATGAGGTTCATCATCGACGACCATGACCAGTGGACTTTTCGTCGTCATAGCTTACCTCCCCGGTTTACCTGCTTCGGTCGTGTGGTCACTGTCCCTTAGCCCGTCCTGTTTTCTTTTTCGGGGTAGTCTTTTTTGTCCCTCCGGTTGGCGCCAGGGGTATTTCCACGGTGAAAGTGGCGCCACCCATATCATTGTTCTCCGCGCGTATCCGTCCTTGATGATTAGTTATTATACCATAACAGATACTTAAACCAAGACCGGTACCTTCCCCTACCCGCTTGGTGCTGAAGAACGGGTAGAACACCTGGTGCAGGTTCTCCTCGGGTATGCCGGCACCGCTATCCGCGACCGATACCTTGGCCCACCCTTCCTCGGCCCGGGTGCTGATGACGATGTTGCCGCCGTTGCACTCTCTGAGGACTTCCTCGGCGTTCAGTATCAGGTTCAGGAAGGCCTGTCTCAGCTGGTGCAAGTCACCGTTTACATAGAGCGGGCCGTCCCGCAGTTTGGTGGTGGTGGTGATATTCTACACCCTTTGCTCGTACCGTCGCATATCCAATATTTTCTTCAGTATACCATGTAAGTTCAAACGGCGCGTCTGGGACTTTACCCTGTGGCCATAGGTAAGGAGGTCGGTCACTATCTTGGCGGCGCGCTTGGCTTCGTCGTGTATTACCCTCAGGTCTTTCTTGACCGGCGCGGGAACATCGCTGGCCGTAAGTAGCTCGGAATAGAGTAGAATGCTGCCCAGAGGGTTATTTATCTCATGAGCGATGCCGGCGGTCATCCTGCCCAGGGAAGCCAGGAACTGGGACTGCTGCAGCTGCAGACGCTCTTCCGCCTGCTGGCGCTCGGTGATGTCCTCGATAATTGCGTTAAAACCGATAATCTCGCCTCTGTTCCAGGTGATTGTAGGTATAGAATGCATCCAGATATAGTGACCCTTCTTATGATTTACCCGAAATTCCAGGCTCAATCTTTTTCCTATGTACTTTGGGGCATTCCAAAATATTTCTAATATCCCTTTCTTATCATCTGGGTGAAGGAACTTGCCGAACTGGTCTCCAATCAATTCTTTCTGAGAATAACCCATCACTGTACAGATTGATTCGTTAACAAAGGTAAACCTTCCTCTTAAGTCTGTGGTTGCAATTCCTACACCGCTCTTTTCAACAAGACCCTGATATCTAGCTTTTTGTACAGTAAGCTCTCTTTCCAGTTGTTTCTGCCTTTTCTTCAGTTCACTGATAAGCGGCTCTTTTGTCTTATCTTTATCTTTCATCTGTTTCAACCTTCTGGCCGGCAATGCCGGTGCCCGGGGATAGTCCCTTAAAGATATTATACCGGCAGACAGGTCTGTAATTCCAGTGATTGCTTTAAGACAGCACCGTTTTTGC
>DAOWCR010000109.1 GCA_030639445.1 Dehalococcoidales bacterium | reverse complement strand
CAATGCCGTCCAGCACGTGCTGGAGCATCTTGACCGGGGTATGAATGTGGTCCTGGAGTTCGGCCGCTACCGGGCTATCACCGCTTACGTCCTGGTGGCCAATATGCTCGCCCGCCGTATTTACGCCCGGTACCAGGAGCGGATGGAAAAGGCGATGGGTGAAGACGCCGCCCGCCCCACCCCCCTGGTGATAACCATCGAGGAAGCCCACCGGTTTCTCAACCCCGGCGTCGCCAGCCAGACCATCTTCGGCACCATTGCCCGCGAGATGCGCAAGTACAATGTTACCCTCCTGGTGATTGACCAGCGTCCCAGCGGGATTGACGAGGAGGTTATGTCCCAGATGGGCACCAAAATAACCTGCCTGCTGGACAACGAGCGGGATATTGACAGCGTCCTCGCCGGCGTATCGGGCAAGAGCGGACTGAAAGCGGTGCTGGCCCGGCTGGCGCCCAAACAGCAGGCGCTCATCTTCGGCCACGCCGTGCCCATGCCGGTGCCTTTCGAACCCAGGGAGTACGGCTCCGCCCAGTCCTATAAAGATTTTATCTCTGCCGGCCAGGCCGGACGCCAGGAGCAGGCCGAAAAAGACATTGAAGACCTGTGGGAATAGGCGGGACTGCTGACCGGGCTAAAACTGGACATTCAGGCAGGGTTCTATGGGAATCAGTCGTTATAAACACCGGATAGGCATCGGCGCCGGCATAATCCTGGGGCTGATTTTTGTTACCGCCGGAGTGGGCAAGCTGCTCCACCAGCCCGAAGCCTTCAAAATATTCTTCACTCCTTTCCTGGACCTTTTACCACTAATCCTTATGGCCAAGGCCTTTTTTATCTGGCTTCCCTGGGTAGAACTGGTCATTGGCCTGCTCTTAATTACCGGCATTGCCGCCAGGCTGGTGGCTGCTTTTTCCCTGCTGTTGATTACCGCTTTCATTACCAATAATACCTTGAATCTCATTAAAGGACTGGGCGGCGAGCCCTGCGGCTGCTTTGGCGCCGTGGATAACGTCTTTGCCGCCAACCTCTCGGTTATCGGCTCACTGGTCATAGATATCGGCATGCTGGCGCTGTCCCTGGCTCTCCTGTTCTACGCTCGACGCAGTTTCTTCAACATCTATCCCTGGTTTTTGAAGAGAGGTGGCCTTGGGAAGTAAAAAGGTCGGCCTGGCACTGGGCAGCGGCGCCGCCCGGGGAATGGCCCACATCGGAGTACTGGCCGTCCTGGGAAAAGAAGGGATACCGGTTGATATGATTGCCGGCACCAGCACCGGGGCAGTCGTCGGCGCCCTTTTTGCTCAGGGCAAGGATGCCAAGCACATAAAAGAGCTGGCCCTGGACCTGGGCTGGAAGAAAATAGCGCCCCTGTTAGACCCCTCCCTGCCCAGAAGCGGTCTCATCAAAGGCCGGAAAATCAAGGACCTGCTGGCGTCGTTTATCGGCGGCGATATAAAATTCGGCGCCTTAAAAATACCCTTTGCCTGCGTCGCCACCGACATCACCACCGGCGAAGAGGTGGTGCTCAACCGCCGCCCGGTATCGGAAGCGGTCAGGGCCAGTATTTCCCTCCCGGCGTTATTCGCCGTGGTAAAAAAGGAAGGCCGGTACCTGGTTGACGGCGGCCTGGTGAACCCGGTGCCGGTGAACGTGGTGAAACAGATGGGGGCGGATTTTGTCATTGCGGTGAACGTGATACCCGATGTGATTGAGCGGGCGCACCGTATTAGAAAGGAACGGGAAGAGGGCAACCAGGGGCCTGAGAAAGAGCCCCATATCTTCCACGTCCTGCTCCAGTCCATATACATCGGCACCTACGCCCTGGTGGCGCGCAGCATGGAGGAAGCCGACGTTATTATTGAACCCCGCGTGGTGCATATCGGTTCCGGCGACTTTCACCATGCCCAGGAGTGTATTCGGCAGGGTGAACTGGCCGCGCAAAGAGCCGTTCCCGAGATAATGAGAAAGCTAGAAAACCCCTAGTCCCCCGGCTTAATTACCACAGCATTAATCTTTCAATTACCCGTAAATTTGACAGCCAGCTGCTTATGGTATATAATTTAATTGCAAATGAATTGCATTAGCAATACTGTTTCAGAGTGATCGTGAAATGTTAACCGCCAGTCGCCAGGCCCTGAACCAAGCCGGGATGAGATTCACCAGTCAGCGCGCCCTGATTATGGAGATTATCCGGCAGGGACAGGGACATCTTGACGCCGATGAAATCTATCGCCGGGCCCGGGAAAAAGAACCGCGCCTCAGCCTGTCCACCGTCTACCGGACCCTGCAGATGTTGAAGAAGCTGAGCCTGGTAGAGGAACTCCACTTTGACGATAACCATCATCACTACGAGGTAAAGCCATCCGCGGAGCACCATCACCTGGTATGCCTCGGCTGCGGCCGGGTTATCGAGTTCAGTCACCCGCTATCCGACTACATAAAAAAGAACGTCCCGGAAGCTAAAGATTTTGATATCAGGGAAAGTGAAGTCCGCATGACCGGCTACTGCGCCCGGTGCCGCCGTAGCGGGAAGTAATTTTTTGGTATGTCTATCGCAAATAAGATGCATTAGTATTTGATATCGATAGCTTGGCTAGAAAAATTGGGAAGGGAAATATAGCTAAAATGTTAGGTTCACTTCTGATTACGCTAAGAGAGGGACTGGAAGCCACTCTCATCATCGGTATTATTCTGGCTTATCTCGCTAGAACCGATAATCGCCAGGGCTTCAAACCTGTCTGGTTCGGGGTCTCCCTGGCGGTGTTAGTTAGCCTGATGGCAGGTGCCGTTATCTTCTTTTTGGCCGGGGAATTCAGCGGTCAGGCTGAAGAGATGTTTGAAGGCCTCGCCATGTTTCTTGCCGCCGGAGTTCTCACCTGGATGATATTCTGGATGCGCAAGCAGGCAATCAATATTAAAGCCCATTTGCATGCCCAGATACGATCGGCGCTAACCAGCGGCTCAGCTTTGGGCCTGGTCATACTGGCCTTCGTGGTGGTGGTGAGGGAAGGGATTGAGACGGTGCTCTTTCTCTTTGCGGCCACCAGGGTGGCTGAATCATCAGTCTTATTTACCGTGGGCGGCTTTCTGGGGATGACCATAGCCATAGGGATAGGATACAGCATTTATAAGGGCACATCCCGACTCAATTTGAGAACCTTCTTCAACATAACAAGCATCGTGCTCATTGTGTTTGCTGCTGGCTTACTGGCCCACGGAATTCACGAGTGGCACGAAGCCGGGATTATTCCGCCAGTGGTGGCGCATTTATGGGATATCAACCATATCCTTCCGGAAAAGTCAACCTTCGGACGATTCTTAACGGCCATTGTCGGCTATAATGCTAACCCTTCACTGGTGGAAGCGGTGACCTACTCTGTATATCTAGCTCTGGCTCTGGGAATCTATTTCCGTCCTCTTCCACGGTGGCCGAAAGTAAAAAGCCATGATGAAATCGGGGTGGTTGTTGACTAAAGAAAGGCAGGAAACGGCCTCGCGGAAAGGTGTGATTTATGCCTGAGGGAAAGTTAGTAACTCTGCGCCAGATGCCTTCCGGACAGAGCGGCAAAGTAGCTCAAATCCAGGGAGGCCACGGCCTGGTTAACCGCCTTAGTGCGCTGGGGGTCAGACCGGGTAAGCGGATTACCAAGGTCAGCGCCATGCTTATGCGGGGACCGGTGACCATCCAGCTGGGTCATACCCGGGTGGCGGTTGGTTTCGGCATGGCTAATAGAATAATCGTGGAACTGCAAGAGTCCGGGAATGACATGTCATAGCACCAGAAATAGCCGCCCTGGCCGCAAAAGCGGTATCCGGCGCCTGCTCCTGATGGGCAATCCCAACGTGGGCAAGAGCGTTGTTTTTTCCCGTCTCACCGGAGTCCAGGTGATTGCCTCCAACTATCCCGGCACCACGGTGAACTTCACCCAGGGTTTCATGAAGGCGGGCGAGAAGATGGCCGAAGTTATCGACGTGCCGGGGACCTACACTCTGGAGCCAACTTCTGAAGCCGAGGAAATAGCTTTAAAGATGCTTGACACCGGCGACCTGGTTATCAATGTGGTTGATGCCACCAATCTGGAGAGGAACCTCAATTTAACTCTACAGTTGCTCGAAAGAGGCGTCCCGATGATAGTGGCCCTGAATATGTGGGACGACGTCGAGCACCGGGGCATACATATTGATTTGAAGCGGCTGGAAGCACGATTGGGCGTGCCGGTGATGCCCACTGTAGCCATAACCGGGCAGGGAATAAAGGAACTGGTGGAAAATATCCCCCGCGCTGCTGCTCCCCGTTTTCCCCCCAGCAGCCACGATGCGCGCTGGGTTACCATCGGCCATATTATCGACGAGGTGCATCAGGTCACCCACCGCCACCATGCCTGGCTGGAGCGCCT
>DAOWCR010000018.1 GCA_030639445.1 Dehalococcoidales bacterium | reverse complement strand
TCCGGGAATGCCGGTTCGGCTATCTCCGCTTACTGTGCCCGGGCCGGTATTGACTGCCATATCTTTGTCCCCGAAGACACTGCGGCCGGTAAGGTCGCCCAGATACAGCATTATGGAGCGAAACTAAACCGTATTCCGGGCACGAGGGAAGACACCGCGGCGGCGGCCCGGCAGGCGGCGAAGAATATCTATTACGCCAGCCATTCCTGGAACCCGTTTTTCTTGCAGGGGACCAAGACCTTCGCCTTTGAGGTGTGCGAGCAGCTGGGCTGGAAATCCCCGGATGCGGTCATTTTACCGGTCGGTAACGGGACTCTTCTGCTGGGTGCGGCCATCGGATTTAACGAGCTTCTGGCGGCCGGGATTACGGATAAAACGCCTCGAATTATCGCCGTTCAATCGGAAAATTGCGCTCCCCTGTACCGGGCTTTCCGGGAAAATTTGGCCGAAGTTCCGGCAATAGAGAAGAAAGAAACTCTTGCCGAGGGAATCGCTGTGGCCTGTCCGGTCAGAGGCAATCAGATTGTGGCTGCCGTGAAGCAGAGCGGTGGTGATTTTCTGGCCGTCAGTGATACCGAAATAATAAAGTCACTGCAAGAAGTCGGCCAGCAGGGATACTTTATTGAGCCTACCTCGGCGGTGGCAATCGCCGGGATAAAGGAATACCTGCCGGCGTCAAGCACCGGTGAAGTCATCGTCTCCGTATTTACCGGGCACGGATTGAAAGCCACGGAAAAGATGCTGGCGATACTAAAATAAGCTATTCCGGCAGTTTGTCTTTGCCGCCAATCTCCCGGAGCAGGTTGATATAGTAGCGGAAGTTCTCCAGGGGCACGTCCGGCGGAATACCGTGGTCCAGACTGGGGAAGTAACCGCCCCCTTCCAGCAGAAACGGCACTTTGGACATGACTTCCTCGCGGATGGCATCCTTACCTTTGAGGAAAGCCCGCTTGTCTATGTTACCGCTCAGTATCAGGTCCTTCCCGTACTGCTTCCTCAGCGCCACGGCGTCCATGCCGGCGGCCACCTCCAGAGGCCAGTGGAAGTTAATACCGCACTCCAGCCACAGCGGTATCAGCTCGTAAATATTGCCATCACAGTCGACATGAAGGACATCAATGCCGTGGCTATGCAGAAACTCGGTGACCTGCTTGTAGCGGGGCACCATATACTTTTTGAACATATCCGGGGAAATCAGCGGCCCGGTCTTATAGGCCATATCTTCCCAGAAGCGGATACAGTCGACTCTCACGTCTTTTAACGTCCGCCGGGCAATGCCCATCATCATGTAGAGCATATGGTCCATCATATCCTCGACCAGCCTGGGGTCATCGTAGAACATGTAAAGCAGTTCTTCCAGGCCCGTCCATTCCCGCAAAATCCCGAAAAACCCCTCAATCATCAGCAGGGTGGGCACATCCTCACTGTTTGTTTTTTGCACAAAATCAGCCCAGGGACGGGGCCATCTTTCCGGGGTATCCGGGTCGAGCCGTTTCTTATATTCGTTCCAGGTAGCCCTGTCCTTGACCGGGCGCTCCAGGTACTTGGGCATGCCAAAGGGATTCTCTTTGGAAACCTCCACCGTTGCCCCGCCGTAAGTGGTTTCCACCCGGTGGCGCTCGTCTTCGCGGAGAACCTTTTTTTCAAAGACGGGCAGAATCGGCGGCGTGACATAAAAACCTTCCCCGGCCTCCGCTTCCGGCAGGTCGGTGCGGTTATGCTCCGAAACAATCTCCTGTAGATTATGCATGTGCTCGAACTGAAAATACCGGTTAAAACCTTCCGGTTTTAGAATCTCCTTCGGGGCACCCTGTTTCACCCACTCTTTCGGGGTGTCCGTCCAGTAGCGGTTGAACCAGTCTATTATGGAGACGTCGCCCGTTCTCTCACCACGGCAGATGGCCAGAAACCGCTCTCTATTGGGCATAGGTGCCTTTGATTTATTCATTAATTACCTCCGGCAAAATTTGGTCAGTCGGATAGTTTTATCGTTTTAGCTAATGGCGTGCTTCTTCACAAAACTCATGTCCAGGGTTATTCCCAGTCCGGGACGCTGCGGAATATCCAGATAGCCGTTTTTCATCACGAACTTCTCTCTGGTGACACCATCGCGCAGGGGGTGGGGTGAGCGGTCATATTCGAAGAAAGGTTCCGCCGGGTAGCGCCGCTCGGGGAAGTGGGGCAGGGTGGCGAAGAACTGCAGAGAGGCGGCCAGGCCGACATTGGTCCCCCAGACATGGGGCATGACCGGCACGTTCCAGGTGCTGGCCAGGGTCACTATCCTGGCCAGTTCGGTGAAGCCGCCGGCGGCGCAGAGGTCGGGCTGGAGAATGTCCACGGCCCGCCGGGTGATGAGTTCGCGAAAGCCGTAGCGCGTATATTCGCACTCACCGCCGGTGATGAGGATTTCGGTTTTTTGCTTTACCTCGATATAGCCGTCGATATCCTCGGGCGGCACCGGCTCCTCAAACCAGTAGATGTTATACTTCTTCATCGCCCGGGCCAGGCGGATTGCCTCCGAGGCATTGTAGGCGTGGTTGGCGTCCACCATCAGAAAAATATCATCACCGATGGCTTCCCGTACCGCTCTTACCAGTCTAATATCCTCCTCGATTCCATAGCCCACCTTCAGTTTCATCGCCGAGAAACCGTCTTGCTTATAGCCCAGGGCTTCTTCGGTGAGGGCGTCGGTGATGCTGGGCACATTCTGGGGCTGATAAAGACCGGTGGCGTAGACACGGGCTTTGTCGCGATAAGCGCCTCCCAGGAGCTTATGGACGGGCAGCCCCAGGGCTTTTCCCTTGATGTCCCACAGGGCGATGTCGATAGCGCTGAGGGCGCAGATGGGCAGCCCCTTCATTCCCTGGTCCCGCGTCCGGTTGTAGAGGAGGTCCCAGATAACGGCGTGGTCAAAAGGGTCCCGGCCGATGATTAAAGGCGCACAGGCATCGCTTATCAGGCTGGCGACTATCGTGGCCGGGCCGCCGTAGTAAAGAGCTTCGCCCACGCCCTGGATGTCCTCGTCGGTGGAAATCACGCACAGGGCGGCCTGGCGCCGGTCGGTTACCCACAGGGACCAGCCAAAGGCCTGGTCACCCAGGAGACCTTCCAGGACATACGTTTCCACGCCGGTTATTTTCACTGGTTACCTCCACCGCGGTAATTACCGCCGGGAAATTCCTTTTCTCGGCGCGTCTACTTCTGGCGTGCCTTGGCCAGGGCCGCTGTCGCCCCCTGAATTAAAAAGGTGTCATCATCATCTACCGAGTTAAACTTGAAACCTTTCTCTAGGGCCCACTCGATATTATTTATCGTGGCGAACATGCCGGCGGGCTTGCCATGACGTTTCGCTGACTCCAGCACGCGGTCAAAGACGGCCAGGTATCGCGGGTCTTCCCAGTTCGGCGGCACACCGAATCCCAGGCTGATCGACAGGTCCCAGGGACCAATGTAGCAGGCATCTATCCCGTCCACGGACAGTATTTCATCCAGGTTCTTGAGCGCCTCCCCGGTTTCTATTTGGATGGCCACCAGGAGTTCTCTATTGGCGGTCTCAGTGTAAGCCGGGTCAAACATCCCGATTCGCCTGGGCCCGTGGCCTCTGGTTCCTTCGGGCGGGTACCGGCATGCCCTCACCGCACTTTCTGCCTCTTCCTTGGAGTTGACCCAGGGGATAAGGACACCATAGGCGCCAATGTCCAGAACGCGCTTGATGACCACGGGGTCGTTCCACTGGGGCCTGACGATAGGGACACAGCTGGTCCCGTTCATCGCCTGCATCATCTGCTGCAGGGTTTGATAGTCCAAGGGCGCATGTTCCGCGTCCAGCAAGAGCCAGTCAAACCCGCACCGGGAGAGCCATTCGGTTACGTCCGGGTGGCCAATCTCGACAAAGGTCCCGATGACGGCTTTACCTTGATTCAATTTCTCTTTAAGGGGATTTTTCAATTCTGGTTACCTCCGCTAGTTTTACTTTTGATAATTAAAGCGTCCCTGGAGAGATTCGAACTCTCGACTTGCTGCTTAGAAGGCAGCCGCTCTGTCCAGCTGAGC
The DNA here is from genome assembly GCA_030639445.1 of Dehalococcoidales bacterium. GTDB lineage: Bacteria > Chloroflexota > Dehalococcoidia > Dehalococcoidales > RBG-16-60-22. Next base: position 8,759 of record DAOWCR010000018.1, on the reverse strand, counting down.
TACAGGGACAGCCATTACCTGTTCAAATGTAGCACGGGGAGGAGAATAAGGTCAAGGCGGGCGGGGTAGTATCCAGACGGTCCCTCACTGCTTGACAATAGTTCAGTTACATTGCTAGTATGAAACTGTCTATTCAAATCCGAGCGTTAAGCGGGCTGATGATGCCGAGACTATTAGACAGCGTAGATAGCCCTGCCGATTTAAAAGGACTGACACAACCGCAGCTGGAACAACTGGCAGCCGAGCTCAGACAGGAAGTGGTGGCCACGGTGACCACTACCGGCGGTCATCTGGCCTCCAATCTGGGTGTAGTTGAGCTTACCATAGCGCTGCACCGGGTGTTTGACAGTCCCCGGGATAAGCTCGTCTGGGATGTAGGACACCAGAGTTATATTCACAAGCTGCTCACCGGCCGGAGACAGCGTTTTTCCACATTGCGCCAGTACGGGGGCTTATCCGGCTTCACCACTCGCGGCGAGAGTGAACATGACCCGTTTGGCGCGGGTCATGCCAGTACCTCTGTTTCGGCGGCCCTGGGCATGGCGATTGCCCGTGACCTCTCCGGTGATGACTACCATGTGGTGGCCATAATCGGTGACGGCGCCGTAACCGGCGGGATGGCCCTCGAAGCGCTCAATCAGGCGGGTCACCTGGGGTCCCGGCTTATCGTAGTGCTTAATGATAACGGGATGTCGATTTCACCTACGGTTGGCGGTCTGGCCAAGCTGTTCAATAAGGTCAGGTTTGACCCTCGCTACCACTGGGCGGAAGAGGAGAGTCGGCGGATACTCACCGCGCTGCCGCTCGGTGACAAAGTGTGGCAGATAAGCGAGCAGGCCAAAGACGCAGTCAAAGGTCTGATTATGCCCACCATGGCTTGGGAAGAGCTCGGCTTTGCTTATATCGGGCCAATAGATGGGCACAACATCGCTGACATTGAAATTGCCTTTAACCAGGCCAAAGATTACCGGTTCAAGCCGACTTTTATCCATGTCATGACGACCAAAGGGAAAGGCTATCTCCCCGCCGAGAGTAACGCCGTTTATTTCCACGGCGTGCCCGCGAAAGAGGCCGGCACCAGAGAAATACCGACTTACAGCGAGGTGTTTGCCCGAACGATACTGTGCCTGGCCCGTGAGAATTCCAGGCTGATAACCATCACCCCGGCTATGCCCGAAGGAAGCTGTCTCAGTAAAGTTGAGGCGGAGTTTCCGCAGCCCCTGTTTGACGTCGGTATCTGTGAGCAGCATGCGGTCACCTTTGCCGCTGGTTTAGCCACCTGCGGCTTCATACCGGTGGTGTCCGTTTACTCCACTTTCCTGCAGCGCGCCTTTGACCAGATTATCCACGATGTCTGCCTGCAAAACCTGCCGGTTGTCTTTGCCATTGACCGTGGTGGCATCGTCGGCGATGACGGCAAGACGCACCAGGGGACGTTTGACCTCTCTTACCTGGCGTTGATTCCTAACCTGGTGGTGTCGGCGCCCAGGGACGAAAACGAGCTTCAGCATTTGCTTTATACCGCCGTGAAATCGGGACGGCCGATGTCAATACGGTATCCTCGCGGCTGCGGGCTGGGCGTAGAACTGGACACAGAGCTACAGGAAATCCCCATCGGCAAATGGGAAATATTAAGATACGGAGCCGATGTCACGATACTGGCCATCGGGTCTATGGTAGCTCCGGCCCTTGAGGCGGCCAAAGAATTGGCCGTGAATAAAATTGAAGCTACGGTCGTTAACGCCCGCTTTGCCAAGCCACTGGATGCCGAGCTTATTGTTGATTTGGCCTGTCATATCAAGGTCCTGGTTACCGTTGAGGAGAATGCCCTGAGCGGCGGCTTTGGCAGTAGTGTGAGCCGGCTTCTTCACGAAATGGAAATTTACGACGTAAAAGTGAGGAGCCTCGGTATCCCTGATGAGTTTGTCGAACAGGGGACTCAGGCTGTCCTGCGTGCCAGGTATAACCTGGATGCTGAAGGGATAGCCCGGCAGGTTTTGGCCCTGTTCCCTGACCGTGAGACGGTTTCCCCGTCAGGCCTTAAAGGAAAAATAAAGACGGTTCCCTGAGGGGAGACCCCGCGTCTGTCTTTCCTGGTGCTGTGGTTTTTAGATTAAGGTTCACACATAGTCGAGAGTGGTGTCCCATGAATAAAATGACCGTCAGAGACATCGATGCCAGCGGGAAGAAAGTCCTGGTTCGGGTTGACTTCAATGTCCCCCTGGATGAAAAGACGGGGGAAATAACGGACGATAGTCGTATTCGCGCCAATCTGCCGACCATCAAGCACCTCATCGCACGGGGAGCGAAGGTTGTCCTGCTTTCTCACCTCGGTCGACCCAAAGGAAAAGTGGTTGATACCCTGCGACTGGCCGTCGCTGCCCGGCGCCTTGCCCAACTCCTGGGACAACCGGTAGGCATGGCTACGGATTGTATCGGTCCGGAAGTGGAGAAACAGGTTGACAGCCTGACGAGCCGCGATGTTTTACTTCTGGAAAACCTGCGCTTTCACGCCGATGAGGAAGCTGGCGAGGCTTCTTTTGCCCGGGCCCTGGCCCGCCTGGGCGATATATTTGTGAATGATGCTTTCGGCACCTCCCACCGGGCGCATGCTTCAATAGTGGGTATTACCAGACACCTCCCCGCCGTCGCCGGTCTGCTTCTGGAGAAAGAAGTTGATACGCTGGGCGGTATCCTGGAAAACCCGGCCCATCCCTTTGTCTCGATGCTCGGCGGCGCCAAGATAAGTGACAAAATTGCCCTGCTGGCCAACATCATGGGCAAAGTAGATGCGCTACTGATTGGCGGTGGTATGGCGGCCACCTTTTTGAAAGCTAGTTCCTGTGAGGTGGGCCTATCGCTGGTCGAGGACGATATGCTGAGTACCGTTGCCCGGTTATTAGAAGAAGCAAAAAAGGAAAGAACACGCTTACTGCTGCCGGTCGATGTTATGGTGGCTGATGAACTCGATGGCCAGGCAGAAACCGGGGTGGTACCCGTTGGAAGTATACCCGGCAACCAGCGGATTGTAGATATGGGCCCGCAGACTTTGAGCCACTTCAGCCAGGAGTTGCGCGGTAGCCGGACGGTCTTCTGGAATGGCCCGGTGGGCGTTTATGAGATACCTCAATTTGCCCGGGGAACGCAAGAAATGGCCAGGCTTGTCGCCGGTCTGAATGCTGCCACCATCATCGGCGGCGGCTCTACCGCCGATGTGGTAAATGAGATGGGACTGACCGATGATATGACTTTTGTCTCCACCGGCGGCGGCGCTTCGCTGGAGTTTTTGAGCGGGGAAACACTGCCCGGCGTGGCCGCATTACGGGACAAGAGTTCATAACCAGGACTTGGTAAAGGGGAAGATAGTGATAAAAAGCCTGGAAATAATTAAAGAGATTGCCATCGCTTCACCCAGCAAGATTTTGCTGCTGGTCATTGATGGGCTGGGAGGATTGCCCAATCCCGAAACGGGCAAGACAGAGCTGGAGACAGCCCGCACCCCGAATCTCGATAAACTGGCGGCCGGAAGCATCTGCGGCCTTACCGACCCGATATCCCCTGGAATAACGCCGGGCAGTGCCCCGGGTCACTTAGCTCTCTTTGGCTATGACCCGGTCAGCTGTAACATCGGGCGGGGCGTACTGGAAGCGGTCGGCATCGATTTTGAGCTTCTTTCGGGAGATGTCGCCACCCGGGGGAATTTTTGCACCGTGGATGAAAAGGGTTTGATTACCGACCGCCGGGCCGGCCGTATCTCAAATGAGAAATGCGCCGAGCTGTGCCAGCTGCTGGACGGGCAAATGATTGATAAAGTCAGTGTCTTGGTCCGGCCGGTGCGGGAGCACCGCTTGGTGGCTGTTTTTCGCGGCGGCGGCCTGGTCCCGGAAGTCAGTGATTCTGACCCCCAGCAAACCGGGGTGGCCCCCAAATCAGTCAATGCCCTGAGCCCGAAGGCAGACCGGCTGGCCGGTGTCGCCAATAAGTTTGTCGCTCAGGCGGGGGAGACACTGGCGGCACACCGTCCGGCCAATATGGTCCTCCTGCGCGGTTTTTCCGGTCACCCTCAATTTCCGACCATGAGCGAGATTTACCAGCTGAAGTCGGCGGCCATCGCCAGTTATCCGATGTACCGGGGACTGGCCAAGCTCATTGGTATGGAAATATTGAAAACGGGAGCCACCATTGAAGATGAAGTGAAAACGCTGAAGCAGCACTACGCTGGTTATGACTTTTTCTTCCTGCATATCAAAGGGACGGACAGCGCCGGTGAAGACGGTGATTTCGCGCGGAAGGTCAAAGTTTTGGAGCAGGTTGACAGCATTTTGCCTGAGCTATTAGGCTTGAAACCGGATGTCGTGGTGGTGGCCGGTGACCACTCGACACCGGCGTTGCTTAAAGCACATAGCTGGCACCCGATACCCGTTCTTTTGTATTCCCGGTACTGCCGCCCGGACCGGGTAACCGAGTTTTCCGAATCGGCCTGTATTTCCGGCGGGCTGGGGCGGTTTCCGGCCACTCAGATCATGCCTCTGGCGATGGCCAACGCACTGAAGTTGACCAAGTTCGGTGCTTGAGAGGGTCAAAGACAGACGAAGCGTCCAAATATATTTATGGAGAGTCAAAGAGAGGTGAAACCCCTCTTCCAAAGCATTCCCCCTCCCTTACCAAGGGGAGATGGGGTTACTATATAATTAGGTAGGGATAAACATCCTTTTAGGAGGTCCTGATGCGCACACCGGTAATTGCCGGCAACTGGAAGATGAATACCACCGTGGGTGAAGCCGTGGCCTTGGTCAGGGCGATGCGTGCCGAACTGGACAAGGTAAGCAACGTGGAAAAGGTGCTTTGCCCGCCCTTTGTTTCCCTGGCTCCGGTAGGGGAGCTGATTAAGGGCAGCTCGATAAAACTGGGGGCGCAGAACCTGTATTTCGCGGAAAAGGGGGCTTACACCGGCGAGGTCTCGGCCTTAATGTTGGCTGGCCTGTGTGAACTGGTTATCATCGGGCATTCGGAACGCCGGCAGTACTTCGGCGAGACGGGTGAAGTGGTCAATAAAAAGGTGGCGGCGGCCTTGGGGGTAGGGCTCAAGCCCATCCTGTGTATCGGGGAAAAGCTGGCGGAAAACGAGGCCGGGAAAACCGAGGAAGTAGTCTCCGGGCAACTGAAATCATCGCTGGCGGGCATAGCTAGTCTTGATGGCCTGATTGTCGCCTACGAGCCGGTCTGGGCCATCGGCACCGGCAGAGCGGCTACCGGCGAGCAGGCCAATGAGACGATTGCTTTTATCCGCCGTAATATCTCCGGACTATATGACGATAAGGTTGCCCGGGAAATAAGGATACTATACGGCGGCAGTGTCACCGCGGCCAATGTCGCCGAGTTTATGCCGCAGCCGGAAATTGACGGGGCTCTGGTCGGCGGTGCCAGCCTGAAAGCCGCCGAATTTTTAAGCATCGTCACCCAGACCTCGGCGATGGGATGATGAACCACCTGGTAGCTATCGTCGGTCCTACCGGTGTTGGCAAGAGCCGGCTGGCCCTTCACCTGGCGCAGACTTACAATGGAGAGATAGTGAGCGCGGACAGTCGGCAGGTGTACTGGCACATGGATATCGGCACCGCCAAGCCCGCCCCGGAAGAGCTGTCTCTGGTCCCCCACCACCTGATAAATATCCTTAACCCTGATGAAGATTTCAGCCTGGCGCAGTATCAGGCAATGGCTTATCGGGCCATCCGGGACATTCAACAGCGTCAGAAGCTACCCTTACTGGTCGGCGGTAGCGGACTGTATATCTGGGCGACACTGGAAGGCTGGCAAATACCGCCGGTCCCGCCGGACCCCGAGCTCAGAAAGAGCCTGGAGAAAAAAGCCGCCGACAGCGGCGCCGGGGAACTTTACCGGGAATTGACGAGAGTCGCCCCGGCGGCGGCGCGGAAAATTGACCCGCGTAACGTACGCCGGGTGATAAGGGCCCTTGAAGTATCCCGAAAGACCAAAGCGCCGGTTTCCCGTTATCAGGGCAGGGAAGCGCCCGACTTTAAAACATTTATCATCGGTCTTACCGCCGACCGGGCGGAGCTTTACCGCCGCATTGACCTGAGGGTTGAGAGGATGATAGAGCGCGGACTGGTGGCCGAGGTGGAAAAATTATGGAATATGGGGTATCATTTTAATTTGCCAGCCATGTCTGGGATTGGTTACCGGCAAATTGGGATGTTTCTCAGAGGTGAGGTGACCCTGGAAGCGGCCATTGCGCAAATCAAGTTTGAAACACACCGGTTCGTCCGGCACCAGTATGCCTGGTTTCGCCTGAAGGACCGGAGAATACAGTGGTTTGAAATGCCGGGACCGGCGGATGCGGAAATCGAAGAAGCGCTGACTCAGTGTTGGGAGAATTAGGTAATGATAAGTTTCACCAAGATGCACGGTGCCGGGAATGATTTTATCATGGTGGAGACCGGTGACGCCCGGCGCGACTGGTCGTCGCTGGCCATTAAAATGTGTGACCGTCATTTCGGCATCGGCGCGGACAGCCTGATATTAATCCTGCCTTCGGATAAAGCCGATTTCCAGATGCGCACCTTTGACGCTGACGGCACTGAAGCGGAGACCTGCGGCAACGGCCTCAGGTGCCTGGCCAAATATGCTTTCGAGAAGGGGCAAATCAGCCCCGGAGCTGACCGTATATTTGTGGAAACGGTAGCCGGTGTCAGTGAAATCAGGCTTTCCCGGAGCGGGGACAGGCTAATCGGGATTCAGGCGAGCATGGGTCGGCCTGAATTCAGCGCGGCTAATATCCCGGTAACGGTAGAGTCGGGGAAAGCGGGCATAGTTGACATAAAGTCAATGCTGGGCTATCCGGCCGGCATTGATGGGAAGGACCTGCTCCTCAACCTTGTTTCCATGGGCAATCCGCATGCCGTCTATTTTACGTCGCAGTCGGTATCCGATTTTCCCTTATCACACTTGGGGCCGAAAATAGAGCATTTGGCGATATTTCCCAACCGGACAAACTTTGAGGTCGCCCGGGTGTTGAGCCGGGGGCAGATAGAAGTCCGCGTCTGGGAGCGGGGAGTGGGGGAAACACTGGCCTGTGGCAGCGGCGCCTGCGCGGTGGCGGTGGCGGCCCGACTTTACGATTATATTGATAATGAGGTTGATATTAAACTGTCGGGAGGCACGTTGCCGGTGGCGTGGGACGGAAATGGTGAAGTGTGGATGAGCGGCCCGGCGGAGAAAGCATTTACCGGCGAATGGCCGGAATGAGGTGTCAAGAATGAGAGTAGCCAGGCGTATTGAAAACTTGCCGCCATATCTTTTTGTGGAAATCAGTAAAAAGATTGCCGAGAAAAAAACTAAAGGCGAGGAAGTAATCAGCTTTGCCATCGGTGACCCCGATATACCCACGCCCCCACATATCATTGAGAAGCTCTGTCAGTCCGCCCGGGACCCGGTCAATCACCGTTACCCGGAATCGGACAGCCTGCTGGAGCTGCGCCGGGCGGTGGCGGAGTGGTACCAAAAGCGTTTCGGTGTTTCCTTTGACCCGGGCAAAGAAGTATTACCCCTCATCGGCGCCAAGGAAGGTATTGCCCATATCGCCTTCTGCTTTATTGACCCCGGTGATGTTGCCCTGGTGCCCGACCCCGGGTATCCCGTTTACTCCATCGGCACCATGCTGGCCGGCGGCACTTCTTACTTTTTGCCGCTGAAAAGGGAGAGAGCTTTCCTGCCTGACCTGGATAGTATTCCGGACCATATCTTGAAAAAGTCCAGGCTGTTATGGATAAACTATCCCAACAATCCTACCGGCGCTGTGGCCGACCTTGATTTTTTCCGTAAGGTGGTCAAATTCGCCGAGCGGCATGACCTGCTGGTCTGCCATGACGGACCTTACACCGAGGTTGCCTTTGATGGCTACCAACCGGTGAGCTTTATGCAGGCGGAAGGCGCCCGGGAAAGAGGAGTGGAGTTTCACTCTTTTTCCAAGAGTTATAATATGACCGGCTGGCGGATAGGCATGGTGGTCGGTAACGCCACCATGGTCGGCGCGCTGAAGACGCTGAAGTCAAATCTGGACTCGGGGATTCCCCAGGCGATTCAGTACGCGGCCATTGAGGCTTTGGCCGGTTCTCAGGACTGCATCTCGGAACATAACGCCGTTTACCAGAAGCGGCGCGACCTGGTCATGGAAGCGCTGGACCGCATTGGCCTGGAAGCCACGGCACCGAAGGCAAGCCTTTATATCTGGGCGAAAATCCCGGCCGGGTACACTTCGGTGGAGTTCACCGCCGATTTACTGGAGCAGGTGGGGGTGGCGGTTACCCCGGGAATAGGCTACGGCCAGAATGGCGAGGGCTACGTGAGGTTATCGCTGACCATCCCGGATGCCTCGCTGGTAAAAGGCCTTTCCCGGATAGCCGGGTGGCGTAATACCCAGCGACAGATAACCAGGAAATAGTTGACATAATAAGGAGTTTGTTATCGCCAGAGGCACTGTTATCACCAGGGGCTCGCCAGAGCGGGCCTTTCTGGTGACCGTAGCGTCCAAAGACACCAGAAGCAGATGGTCGGCCGAGGCCTCAATTGAGGAACTGGCGCTGTTGACCGGTACGGCCGGAGCCAGGGTTGTCGGTCAGTTTATTCAGCGGCTGCCGGTACCTTCCAAAACACATTATCTCGGCAAAGGTAAACTGGAAGAACTGCTGGCGCAAAAAGACCGCGTCAACTATGGCGTGGTAATCTTTGACGATGAGCTT
>DAOWCR010000059.1 GCA_030639445.1 Dehalococcoidales bacterium | reverse complement strand
TGAATTTTTAGTACCCATGACTGACCTTCTCAAACAATGGGACCTGCTGACAATAGGTTTTGAAGACAACGTTGTCATCGAACGCATAGCTCGTCAATTCAAAGTAAGTCCCATCGTCATAGCACGGCGTCTACTTGAATCTAACAAAATTTCTTCCGAGTATTACTGGGATTGGTACAATAATTATCAGGTTGATTGGTTGAAAATTAAGGAAAAACTTAAATTAAGGAAAAAAGAACCTCCGAGTTATAAAATTCGCATGAGAACCAAACTAGGTGTTGCGTTGATAAACACAGTCATGAATGCAACACGCGAAGGAAAAATTTCTGATCTCGATGCTTCTCTTATTCTCAATGTTAAAATAAACAATTTCTCAAAAATAATTTGAAAATGTACATTTTTGATTCGGATTCTTTGATACACGCTTACCGAGATGACTTTCCACCAAAAGGAGAGCAGAGTGACTTTTGGAATTGGTTAGATGACATCGGCAATCATGAAGGGATTATTATTCCTGAAAAGGTAATTGAGGAGCTTAATTTAAAAACTGACGGTTTGTCTAATTTCCTAAGAAAATATCCTAACCTTAGAATTGAATCCACAACCCGCTGTCTTACAGTCCTGCCCAAAGTTCTATCCACGTATGGTCATTTGTCCGATGTCGACTTGGAAAGGCTAGAGAAGAAAGCAGACCCTTATGTTATTTCTCATGCGATTATATTGAACTCTACGGTGGTTAGTGGTGAAGTGTCCAAACCAGATAGAATAGGTGTTAATAAAAAAATACCAGATATTTGTGATTCTCTCGATATATCCTTCGAAAGTTACCCGAGCTTTCTTTGGCGCATGAGAGGACTATATCCTAAGTAACGACTGTGATACATTCGACCCTGCTGACAGTAAAACTAAATATAGTCTATGATTTCTTATTAGTGGTGTATTTCGGCTTTTCCGGCGTCCTGCCTCCCCACCCCAACCAACCCTTGACAAAACCCCGCCCAACCCCTTAAGCTATATCCGGTACTTTCCCATCATCACTGTATGGTTTGACTTTTCATTTTATTTACCCTACAATTAGCTTTGATACTGTGCCCACATAGCTCAGTTGGTAGAGCACGTTCTTGGTAAGAACGGGGTCATCAGTTCGAATCTGATTGTGGGCTGGGAAAAACGGAGGAGACGAAATGGCTAAACAAAAATTTGAAAGAACCAAACCCCATGTCAATGTGGGCACCATCGGGCATGTTGACCACGGCAAGACCACCCTCACTTCCGCCATCACGCTGGTCCTGTCCAAGTCAACCGGCAAGACCGGCTTCCGCTCCTTTGACAGCATTGACAACGCCCCGGAAGAGAAAGCCCGGGGGCTGACCATTGCCATCGCTCACATTGAGTATGAGACGGAAAAGCGGCATTACGCCCATATTGACTGCCCCGGCCACGCTGACTTTATTAAAAATATGATTACCGGCGCCGCCCAGATGGATGGCGCCATACTGGTGGTCAGCGCTCCGGACGGCCCCATGCCCCAGACCAGGGAACACGTCCTGCTGGCGCGCCAGGTGGAAGTCCCCTACGTCGTGGTGGCCCTTAATAAGGTGGACGCCATGGAGGACGAGGAGCTCCTGGAGCTGGTGGAAATGGAGGTGCGGGAGCTGCTCACCAAATATAATTTCCCCGGAGACAAGCTGCCGGTAGTGCGGGTAAGCGCCCTCAAAGCCCTGGAATGCGGCTGCGGCAAGCAGGAGTGCCAGTGGTGCGGCCAGATACTAAAGCTGATGGACGCCGTGGACGAATATATTCCGGTCCCGGTGCGGCCCAAAGACCAGCCCTTCCTGATGCCCGTGGAAGACGTGTTCAGCATCAAGGGGCGGGGCACGGTGCCCACGGGCCGGGTGGAGCGGGGTGTGGTCAAGGGCGGGGATGAGATCGAGCTGGTCGGCCTGCACCATGAGCCGCGCAAGGTAGTGGCTACCAGCCTGGAGATGTTCCACAAGACCCTGGACTACGCGGAACCCGGTGACGCCGTGGGTGTTCTGCTCCGGGGCGTGGAGCGAGAAGACATTGAGCGGGGCCAGGTGCTCGCCGCTCCCGGTTCGATTAAACCGCATACTTACGGTGAAGCCGAGGTATACGTGCTGACCAAGGAGGAAGGCGGCCGGCATACTCCCTTCTTCAACGGCTACAAGCCCCAGTTTTACATCCGGACTACCGATGTTACCGGAAGCATTGAGCTGCCGGAAGGCGTCGAGATGGTTATGCCCGGTGACAACATCACCATGAAGATAAAACTGATTTACCCGGTAGCCATGGAAAAGGGACTGCGTTTTGCCATCCGCGAAGGCGGCCGGACGGTAGGCGCCGGCACCGTCAGCCGCATCATAGAGTAGCTTATGGCCAAAAAAGGTGAAGCCAGGGGTGTTATTCATCTCGCCTGCACCGAGTGCCGGGAGAGGACCTATACCACCACCAAGAACAAAAAAAACGACCCGCAACGGTTGGAGTTGAAAAAATACTGCCCGCGCTGCCGGACTACCCGGCTACACCGGGAGACCAAGTAGCCCGGCGCAATTCAAGAGGTGGGGATTTCTGCGGTGACACATCATACGGCGATTATCAAACGGCCTCGCTTAAGGTTCAGATTCATCGGCAATATAATATCTGAGCTCGGGAAGGTAGTCTGGCTCTCCAGGCGGGAAGTCATGTATTTATCGACTCTGGTGCTGATTGTTTCCATTATCGCCGGACTGGCCCTGGGAGCGGTTGATTTTGGTTTTACCGGCCTCATCGAGAAGTTCTTTTTGAGCAAGTAAAGGCTTACCCGGCGGCCGATATTGAGAACGTGCGGAATAATTTTTCTCTTTCAAAAACTTTAAGCAGTGAGGTTACTTGTGGCGGAGAATGGAAAACGCTGGTTTGTCATTCATACCTACTCGGGGTATGAAGACAGAGTAAAGAAGAATCTGGAGCAGCGCACCAGGTCTCTGGATTCGGCCAGTGAAATCCTGCAGATAGTGATACCGACCGAGGACGAGATTGAGGTCAAGAACGGGCAGAGACGGACGGTGACCAAGAAGATATTGCCCGGTTATGTCCTGGTGGAAATGAAGATGAGTGACCAGAGCTGGAGTGTCGTGCGCAATACCCCCGGGGTCACCGGTTTCGTCGGTAGCGGCGGCAAGCCAACGCCGCTGGAAGAGGAAGAGGTCAGCAAGATTTTAAAGCAGATGGCGGAGGAAGCCCCCAGGGTTAAGGTCGGTTTCCGCCGGGGACAGAGCGTCCGGGTGATCGACGGGCCGTTTATCGATTTTGTCGGGCTGGTGGACGAAATAAACACGGGGAAGGGCAAGGTTAAGGTGCTCCTGTCCCTTTTCGGCCAGGAAACACCGGTGGAGCTCGATTTTCTGCAGGTGGAGAAACTTTGATTCTTCTGGAGAGATAAGATGGCAAAAAAGGTCAGGGCAATCATCAAATTACAGATTCCGGCCGGGCAGGCGAACCCGGCGCCACCGGTCGGTCCGGCGCTGGGCCAGCACGGAATTAACATTATGGGCTTTTGCAAGGAATATAACGAACGCACTTCGTCCCAGGCGGGGTCTATTATCCCGGTGGAGATAACCGTCTTTGAGGACCGGTCATTTACTTTCATTACCAAAACGCCGCCGGCCACTGATTTGCTGAAAAAAGCGCTGGGCGTGGAAAAAGGGAGCGGCAGCACCGGCCATGAGGAAATAGGCGAGCTGCCCCGGGAGAAGCTGCGCGAGATAGCCCGGGCTAAAGCCAAGGACCTGAGCGCCAACAGTATTGAAGAAGCCGAACGCATCATTGAAGGCACCGCCCGCAGTATGGGGATTAAGGTAGCCGCAGAATAAAGCAAAAAGGAGGCACCAGGTGGCTGACAAAAGTAAGGTAAAAATAACCGTGGTGAAGAAGGTGAGTAATCAGGATATGTTCGGTGATGACCCCCCGGTTGGTTTTACCGCCGCATCCCGGTGTGACAAGCTCGAAGTAGGACAGGAGTTTATCAGTGATGAAACGGGTAGCTGTCCCCCCGGCCTGTGCCCCTGGGCGTTTGCCGATATCCAGAGGGATATCACCCACCTCCGTTTCGGTGGTAACTTCCCCTGGATAAAAGAACCCGGGAAAATGCTTGCCTGCTGTACCGATGGAGTGAGGCCGGTAGTTTTCAAGCTGGAGCGAATAGGAGAGTAACCCGGGACAGGCTCGTTACGAGCGGGTATTATGAGGAGTGAACATGACGAAACACGGTAAGAAATATCGAGCCGCCGTTCAAGAGATCGACAAAACAAAAGCCTACTCCCCCGTTGAGGCGGTTGAACTGGCCAGGAAGACAGCCCAGGCCAACTTTGACGAAACGGTGGAGCTTCACCTCCGGATGGGCGTTGACCCCCGTAACGCCGCCCAGCAGGTCCGCGGCGTGGCCCTGCTACCCCACGGCTTGGGAAAGAAGGTAAGGGTTCTGGTCTTTGCCCAGGGGGAAGCGACCCGAATCGCCGAGCAGGCCGGCGCCGATATTGTCGGCGGCGATGAGTTGATTAAGAAAATCGAGGGCGGCTGGCTGGGATTTGATACGGCGATTGCCACCCCGGAAATGATGGGCCGGGTGGGCAAGCTGGGGAAGATTCTGGGGAGAAGAGGACTGATGCCCAACCCCAAATCAGGCACCGTGGTCGCCGCCGATGACCTCCCCCGGGTAATCGAGGATGCCCGTAAAGGCCGGGTGGAATTCAAACTGGACCGCACGGCCATCATCCACGTGCCCCTGGGAAAGGTCAGCTTTGAAAGCGATATGCTGATGGGCAACCTGACCGCGCTGGTGGAAGCGTTGATGAAGGCCAAGCCCAGCGGGGCCAAGGGACAGTACGTCCGCACGGCCGTCCTGACCACCACCATGGGGCCGGGACTGAAGCTCGACCTCAGACCCACTCTCGCTTTAAGCTCCGGTTAGCGCTATTTACTTTCTCCGTAAAAACGGGTAGAATTAAACGGTAAAACTTAATAAAGCGTCCTGAGACGTAGGTGCCGGCTAAGGCTTAAATAACGTGCCTGCCGAGGAAAAAGAAATCTAGACTTGCTAGATTCTGAGTCCTTGTGCCGCCGGCACGAGGATTTTTTTATACCTGGAGGTGACCAGAGATGCCCAGGGAAAAGAAAGTGCGGATTATTGATGAGCTGCAGGAGGTTTTTTCGGAATGCAGTGTCGGCATTCTAACTGACTATCGCGGGCTGTCAACGGCGGAAATAACCGAACTGCGCCGCGCGCTGCGTAAGTCCGAGATTAAGTACCGGGTAGTCAAGAATACCCTGGCCCGGTTTGCCGCCGAAAGGGCCGGCAAGGATGAACTGGTCAGCCTGCTGGAAGGTCCGGTGGCCATTGCTTTCGGCTATGGTGATATGACCGAACCGGCTAGAGTCCTGGCCGAGCACATCCGCACTTCAAAAACGAGCCTGAGTATCAAGGGAGGCTTTTTGAGCGACCGGGTGCTTACTTCCAGCGATGTGGCGACCCTGGCCACCTTGCCGTCAAAAGAGATACTGCTGGGCAAAGTGCTGGGCGGGATGCAAAGCCCCATCGTTACTTTAGTTAGCTGTCTCGCCAGCCCCATGCGCGGGGTTGTCGGTGTGTTACAAGCTAGAATGAAACAATTGGAGGGAGAATAAAATGTCAGAAAAAGAGGCCGAAACCGCTCAGAACGCCGCGGAAGAGGTAGCCAAGGCGGAAGAAACGGCGCCCGCCCCGGAAGTGGAAACGGCTCCGGAAACTGCGGAAGCCAAGGCTGAAGCTGAAGAGCCGCCAGCGGCAGAAAAAGAGACCGAGAAGCCGGAGGCGGAGAAAGAAGCGGCGGCGGAAGAGCCTGCCCCACCGGCCGCCGAAGAAGCCAAGAAACCCGAACAGAAGCAGGAAGCGGTCGCGGAAAAGCCCGCCCCACCGGCCGCCGAAGAGGCCAAGAAACCCGAAGAGAAGCCGGAAGCGGTCGCAGAAAAGCCCGCCCCACCAGCCGCCGAAGCCAAGAAACCCGAAGAGAAGCCGGAAGCGGTCGCGGAAAAGCCCGCCCCACCGGCCAAAGAGAAAGTAAAGCTATCTCCGTCCGCCGAAAAGATAATGGAGTCGATTAAAAAAATGACGGTGCTGGAGCTGGCCGACATGGTCAAGGCTCTGGAGGCCGAGTTTGGCGTTAGCGCCGCGGCTCCGGTAGTCGCCGCGGCGGCAGCCGGAGCACCGGCGGCGGCCGCCGGTCCGGCAGAGGAAGAGCAGACCGAGTTCAGCGTGATTCTCCAGGACTTCGGGGCGAACAAGATTAACGTGATTAAAGCCGTACGCGAAGTGACCACCCTGGGCCTGAAAGAGTCCAAGGACCTGGTGGAAAGCGCGCCCAAGCCGGTCCGTGAGGGAGTGAACAAAGACGAGGCGGCATCGATAAAAGAGAAGCTGGAAGCCGCCGGGGCCAAGGCCGAGATTAAATAGCTTCCGGTAGTTTGAAAATAAAACGGAAATAGCTTATAGTTACCACCGATAACACTCCTGCTTGAGGAGAAGGTGGCACATGCTTTTTCGGGACTGCGTTATTTTGATGGGCTTGGGTGGCCTGTTTCTCGTTCTTGGCCTGGCGACCGTCATCTGGGGAAAGAGGGAGGAAAAGAGCTACTTTAACGCCCTGTCTGCCCGCCCCGGTGATACCCGGGAGTTTATGGAGCACTGGCCGCCACGTCCTCAGCCCGGCGCGCTGAAACTGGGGGGCTGGCTCGCCATAGCCATTGGCCTGGTTATGCTTATTACCGGCGGTGTTCTCTGGCTGGTGAGATAAATCCTGATTAGCACTCTCCGTCTTTTAATTTTATCAGGTGACCCCCATCCCTCTTTAGATTTTATATGGAAACCCTATCCCCCTTTGTCCCCCTTCC
>DAOWCR010000052.1 GCA_030639445.1 Dehalococcoidales bacterium | reverse complement strand
TCATTGAACCAAGGAGATATAGATAGTATTGCCTAAATCATCAGCAGCATGTTTAACTCTTATGGACTGAGAGTCTATTCCCGCGATTGATGCTCTTTGGTTAACTGGGCATGTCTAGTCTCCCTGAACGCCTCTTTTAGATCTATTGACTGGTGTAAAATTCAATGGAAACTGAATAAGATAGATATTATGTTTAGAAGAGCTCTTTCTTTTTCTCCCCCTCCCTTAACAAGGGAGGGGGATTAAGGGGGTGGGTTTCCTAATAAATATTAAAGGGGGATGAGGTCACCTCTTTAATCTCTAAAATTATTTGCCCCGTCCCCCCAATTCTGCGTATAATAATGGTCGTAATATTCTAAGAAGCAGGTGATTACATGAAGCCATACGGACTGGAAAATATCAGGAACGTTGTTTTACTGTCCCATGCCGGCGCCGGCAAGACGACCACTACGGAAGCCGCCCTGTTCACGGCGGGGGCCATCAGCCGGTTAGGTAAAGTTGATGACGGGTCCAGTACTTCGGACTATGACCCGGATGAAGTGAAACGTAAAATTAGCATTAACCTGGCTTTGCTGCCCTGCCCGTGGCGGGAGGTCAAGGTCAATCTTATCGATACCCCCGGTTATGCCGACTTCGCCGGGGAGGTGAAAGCGGCGCTGCGCGTCGGCGAGGGGGCCATAATCGTCATCTGCGCTGCCTCCGGTGTGGAGGTCGGTAGTGAACAGGTGTGGGGCTACTGCCAGGAAGCGGACCTGCCCCGCCTTATCCTGGTGAACAAGATGGACCGTGAGAATGCCGATTTCTTCCGCACGGTGACCGAAATCCAGTCAAAGTTCGGCGCCAAATGCCTGCCGATACAACTGCCGATAGGCGCCCAGCATAATTTCCAGGGCATAGTTGACCTGTTGACCAGGAAGAGCTATACCGGTTCCCCGCCGAAGGAAGGCGAGATGCCGTCATCCCTGGAGGTCCAGGCCGGTTCCTTCCGGGAGAAACTGGTGGAGGCGGCGGCGGAAACCGATGACCGCCTCATCGAGAAGTATCTCGGTGGGGAGGAGCTCAGCCTGGAGGAACTCAAGGCCGGCCTGAGACAGGCAACGGTTAGTGGCCGCGTGGTCCCCATCCTGGCCGGTTCCGCACTGCAAAACGTCGGAGTTAACTGGCTGCTGGATGCCGTCGGTGATTACCTGCCGTCACCCAAAGAGCGGGAAGTGGCTACCGTCGGTGAGCCGAAGGTGGCGCCGAGCCAGGAAGGCCCGCTGGCGGCGCTGGTGTTCAAGACCACGGCCGACCCGTATGTCGGTAAGCTCACCTACTTTCGCGTCTATTCCGGCGCGGTCGACAGCAATTCACAGGTATGGAATGCCACGCGGGGCAGCGCGGAGCGGATAGGCCAGCTGTTTATGTTGCGAGGCAAGAACCAGGAACCGGTGCCGCAGGTTCCGGCCGGGGACATCGGGGCCGTGGCCAAGTTGAATGTCACCGCTACCGGGGATACCCTGTCCAGCCAGAATAAACCGGTGAAGATTACCCCCATTCAGTTTCCGGAGCCCATTTTTGACGGGGCGGTCTATCCCAGGACCAAGGCTGACCTGGACAAACTGGGGACGTCACTGGCCCGGCTGGTGGAAGAAGACCCTACCCTGAGGGTGCGCCGGGATAGCGATACCGGCGAGACCATCCTGTCCGGAATCGGGGAGACCCAGCTGGAAGTGGCTGCCGATAAGATGACGCGTAAATTCGGGGTGGGAGTGAGCCTGGAGACACCCAAAGTGCCTTATAAAGAGACCATTACGGCCTCGGCCAACGCCGAGTACAAGCACAGGAAACAGAGCGGAGGACACGGCCAGTACGGGCATGTCCTGCTGGCACTGGAACCTCTGCCCCGCGGGAGCGGCACTGAGTTCGGGGCGAAGGTGGTGGGTGGTTCCGTGCCCAAAAATTACATCCCGGCCGTGGAAAAAGGGTTTAACGAGGCTATCCAGGACGGCGTGCTGGCCCACTACCCGGTGGTGGATGTCAAAGCCACGCTGTACGACGGGAGCTTTCACCCGGTAGACTCTTCCGAAATCTGTTTCAAGATTGCCGGCTCGCAGGCGATGAAGAAGGGACTTTCCCAGGGGCAGCCCATCCTGCTGGAGCCGATAATGAGCATTACCATTACCGTGCCCGGCGACCTGACCGGTGACATTATTGGCGACCTCAATACCAAGCGGGCCCGGGTGCAGGGGATGAACCCGGAGGGCGATGTCAATATCATCGAAGCCCAGGTGCCGCTGGCCGAGGTGCTGCGCTACGCCATTGACCTGAAGTCAATGACCCAGGGGCGGGGGAGCTACCGGGTGGAGTTCAGTCACTACGAAGAGGTGCCGGCCCACATAACTCAGAAAGTCATTGCCGGGAGGCAGGCCGCCGAGAAGGAATAATTTAGCCCGGCGCTTGCGCTAGGTAGGCCTGATTTCCTGCCGCATAAACAGCACGTAGCTGATGGCGAAGCAGATGACGCTCAGACTGACCAGGCTGGTCAGGTGGGGCCAGATGAGGAGAATACTCTGCCCCAGGCTGAGGGGGTTGGGTATCATATAGGCCACCTGGCTGGCGCTTATCATTCCCAGGCTGCCGACAACTACCGGGAAAATCAGTGCCGTGGTCGCCTCCTGGAACAGGATATTCGGGGAAAGCCGCGTTATCATTCTATGTAATTCCGCATTGCGCATTAATTCCGCATGGGAGGCGTCAGCGGTGGCCGGAGATATGGCATTGGCAATCACCGGGGCGACCAGGAGGATAAAGATGCTGAAGAACAGCCAGACCCCGAGCGAGGTCAGCAGAGACGAGGCTATCCGGCGGAGCAGGACGGAGAAGAGTATCGCCAGCCCCATCCAGAAAGCTCCGTAGACAATGGTGAGAAAGAGATAGATAAAGAGCCGGATGATTTCCTCGGCGGTCGGCGGCACGCCAATCATCCACAGGCCGAAGCCGGAGACCAGCAGCAGCATGGCGCCAATCATGACCGACATGGTCACCAGGCCCGCCAGGAATTTCCCGTTGATGACACTGTCCCGGTAGACCGGCTGGGCCAGTATTCGGCTCAGTGTCCCGCCGGTGCGCTCGCTGTTGATGGCGTCAAAGCCCAGGGCGATGCCGATGAGGGGGACAATCAGAGAGACGAGATAGGTCAGCGGCGGGATTACACTTCCCGGAGTGGTGAAAAGGCCCAGGAAGACAAACCCTTCCGGCAGGTTGGCGCTGCGGATACCCTCGGAAGCCGCCCTGAGGCCGGCGGCGCTGATAAAAAGCACCAGGGCAAAGAACACGAAAAATCTGATACTGGTAAAATAGTCGGCCAGCTCTTTACGCAGGATAGCGGTCACGAATTAACTCTCCTTGAAGTATTTCATATAGATATCATCCAGTGAGAACTGCTGGACTTTCATTTGAATCAGCGGGAAATCGTGCTGCACCACGGCTTTGGATATTTTCGCCCGCAGGTCAGCATCGGTGTTTATCAGCAGCAGATTCTCCTGGACACTCACGTCTCTGACGCCCTTAATTTTCCGGATAACATCAATAAGTTTTGCGTCCGGTGAGACGGTTTCCACCTCTATGCGGTAGCGGCCCCCCGCCAGGGCTTCCCGGCCCAGCTGGTCAATGGCGCCTTCAATGACTATTTTGCCCTTGGAGAGTATGCCGATGCTGTGGCACACCCTCTGCACCTGGTAGAGCTGGTGGGAAGACAGCACCACCGTCGTCCCCGTTTTGGGCAGGCCGGCAATCAGGTCAAGGAGCTGGTTTATCCCTTTCGGGTCGAGGCCGGAGGTCGGCTCGTCAAGAAAAAGCACCTTTGGCCTTTTGATTAGGACGTCGGCGATGCCCAGGCGCTGTTTCATGCCCCGGGAGAATTTGCCCACCGTCTTTTCTTTCTGCTGATTCGGACCCGTCTCCATTATCTCCGCCTCAGTCAGGCCCACCATCTCCAGCACCTCGTCAATCCGGCCGTCAATCTCGGCGTAGCTGATGTTATTCAGCTCGGCAATAAACTTCAGGTTTTCCCGGGCGGTGAGGTCTTCATAGAAGCCCACTTTTTCCGGGAGGTAACCCACCAGGCGCTTCACCTGCAGAGGCTCACGGGTCGGGTTAAAGCCGCAGACCCGGGCGGTGCCCGAGGCCGGCTCGGTCAGTCCGAGCAGCATGAGGATAGTGGTGGTCTTGCCGGCGCCGTTAGGGCCCAGCAGGCCGAACACCTCATTCTCCCTGATATGCAGATTGAGGCAATCAACGACCGCCGCTCCGTTATACCTCTTGGTCAGGTCCTGTGTCTCAATGGCCAGTTTTTCACTCATTACCTGTATTACCTACCGCCGACTGAACCGCAGGAAGACGACCACCAGGCCGGCCACGACCAGCACGATGATGATGACGCCGACCCACCCCCAGATGGTGGGGCTTTCCACGGTAACCCTGATATTAAGGTCTCTGGCGGTGGTCTGAGTGCCCGAGGCCTTGAGATTTATGGAGTAGTCCCCGGCGATGGTTTCCGGTGGCGGCTTGATGTTTACGTCTATCTTTTGAGTGTTAATGGCCTCTAATGAGTCCAGTTTCTCCGGCGAGAACTCAATCGTCCACCCTTCCGGTTTATCGGCCGAGAGTTTAATGTCGCCAATCGCCGCCGTGCCCAGGTTGCCGGCGGTTACCTCAAAGTAGTTATCTTTGCCGGAGGTAGCGGTGGTGTTATAGCGCTCCGCCGACGGCAGGAGAACCAGGGCATACCTGGCCGTGATTCTCGCCGTAAGCTCAACGGTGTCCTTCAGTTCACCGGAGTCTGCGGTCAGGGTTATCTTGTATTCGCCGGGTTCGGGCAGGGGCCAGAAGAGAGGTTTGACCACCACCCGGGTCTTGTCGGTAAAGGTAAAACCGGGCTTGAGGTTGATGGCGGACAGCTTTTTCTCCTTCTCGTAGGGTGGGGTCATGTGGACCTCCCAGTCCGGCGGCGCCGTGGTCAGCAGGTTAAAGATGACGGGCTCACCCATCATTGAAGCCCCGATATGCTGGAACTCCACCTCAAAGACGAAGTCCTCCCCGGCGATGCCCTCCAGGGTGGGGTAGAGCGCCCTGATTTCAATAATTGGCTCTTTGACCGTGACAGTGACCGTAACCCGGATATCAACTGCCTTGGCGGAAACCTCGTCTCCGGAAGCGGTAAGGGTAACCATGTAGTCCCCGGCGCTCGCGTTGGCCGGCAC
Source organism: Dehalococcoidales bacterium (assembly GCA_030639445.1). Lineage (GTDB taxonomy): Bacteria > Chloroflexota > Dehalococcoidia > Dehalococcoidales > RBG-16-60-22. The sequence goes on along the minus strand of DAOWCR010000052.1, from coordinate 2,552 downwards.
CTCTATGGTGGCCCCCACTCTTTCGGTCTCTTCGGTCTCCAGCGTGGTCACTTTCTCCGGGTCGAACTCGACATCCCAGTCGTCAGGCTCTTCCGAAGAGAAGGCGATATTATTAACCGTGGCGGTGCCCGTGTTTTCCAGTTCCAGGTAGATGGTCCGGTCATCATCGGCCACGATTTTGGCGTCATAGCGTCCCTGGGACGGGGTGAAGTTCAGGGTATAGTCAGGCTCCGATATCAGCACCGGTATCGGCTCTTCCTCTTCCTCCTGTGCCAGGACACCACCCAGTGGAGATACCGCCAGCAGGCCCACTACCAAAAGACAGATTATTCTCGCTACTTTCATTGCTTTACCACCTCGTCAAGATTTTTAGTAATACTATACTCATATGATGTCACAGATTGATTAGAATGGGATTAGAGTGGGATTAAAAGTTGGTTAGAAAAACTGTTTTACCACCTCGTCAAGATTTTATTAAAATTTGCACGCGACTTTTAATAATACTACACTCAAGGATAAAATACAACCGGGTAAAATGACGGGTTTCCACTCGCGGATTACCGGTTTCACTCCGTCAGGAGCTCCCTGACCTTATTAATGAAGGCCGGCAGCACCTTTTTCCAGTCGCCAACCACGCCGAAGCGGGCTTCCCGGAAGATGTTGGCCTCCGGGTCTTTATTTATGGCGATGATATTTTTGCTGCCGGAGCAGCCGGCCATGTGCTGGCTGGCCCCGGAAAGGGCGACGGCAATGTACAGTTCCGGGGTGACGATTTTACCGGTAAGCCCCACCTGTAAGACATCGGGCACCCAGTCGTTATCTATGGCCGGTCGGCTGGCGCCGACCGCTCCTTTCAGCAGTCCGGCCAGCTCGGCTAGCTGCTTGAAGCCATCGGCGTTGCCGATGCCCCGGCCGCCACTGACGACGACTTCAGCGTCCTCCAGCCTTATCCCGGCTACCGCCTGCGGCACCTTTTCCAGCACTCTGGTTCTGATGGCGGACGGCTCCAGGCCGGCCGCCAAGGCGATGACTTCGCCCTTTCTTGAGGCGTCCCGCTCCAGGGGTGACATGGCTTTGGCCCTGACGGTGGCAATCTGGGGGCTGGACTCGCTGATAAAGATGGCCCGGGCATTCCCGCCGTAGATTGGTTTGGTCTGCCGCAGCCGCTTGGACCCGGGGTCAATCGCCAGCTCAAGGCAGTCCAGGGTGGCCGTGGTTTCCAGCCGGAAGGCCAACCTGGGCGCCAGGTCACGGCCGATTTCCGTCTGCCCGAGAAGGATAATCTGAGGCATTGCCTCTCCGGCTATCTTGGCCATGACCGGCAGGTAAGAGTCCGTCTGGTAGTCCTGAAGCAGCTGGTCCTCGACCATGTAAACTTTATCCGCGCCGAAGGCAATGGCTTCCGGAGCGAGGTTACTCACCGCACGGCCGGCCAGTGTGGCCATCAGTTCCTCTCCCAGCTCATCAGCCAGCTTCCGGCCGCAGCCCAGCAGTTCCGTGGCAATAGCCGCCAGCTTACCGTCAGTTACCTCGGCATAGACCATAACGCCTTTATATTCCGTCACGGGTCATCTGACCTCCTTAAGTCATTTGTGGCCGGAAACCCTACAGTAACCTGGCTTCCCTCAGTTTCAGGGCCAGGTTAACTCCGGCCTCTTCCGGACTCTCCCCGGCTATGAGGTCGCATTTACCCTCGTGGACCGGCTGGAACAGCTTGAGCAGTGTGGCCCGCCGTCCGGCGGCGCCCACCCGGGAGGGCGCAACGCCGATGTCCGCCGGTTTCCAGATTACAGGCTCTATCTTCTTGGCCGCCATAATCCCTTTTATGGTGGGGTAGCGGGGTTCGCCCAGCTCGTTGCTGACCGTAATTAAAGCGGGCAGGGGGACCTCAACGACCTCGTAGCCGTCCGCCGTGACCCGCTCCACCCTGGCTTTGCCATCGGTGCTGGTCACTTTCCTGGCCAGAGTGACACCGGGTAATCCCAGCATCTCGGCGATTCCCGAGCCTACCTGTCCCGCATCCCAGTCAGCGGCTTGCCGGCCGCAAAAGACGAGGTCATAGTCACCTATCTTCTTAATGGCCATGGCCAGGGCGTAAGCGGTCGAGTGGCTGTCACCGTCCGCGAAGGCCTCGTCCTCCAGCAGAACAAGCTCATCAGCCCCCATGGAAAGCGGCTTTTTCACCACCTCTCGCCGCAGGTTGGTGCCCAGGCTCAGGACCGTGATTTTACCCCCCCGGGCGTCTTTGATTCTCAGCGCCGCTTCAACGGCGTTCTCGTCAAAGGGACTGATTACCGGCGATACCCCGGGCGGCGGCACCACCTTATTGCCGGCGGCGTCAATCTTGAAGCTGGACGGCGGCGCCTCGGGGTCAATCACCTGCTTCACGCAGACAATCATATTCATATTGATTTTCTCCCTTCGCTTTAAGAGTGACGGGGCACTATCCTCACGATACGTATCCCGCCGGACTGAAAGGCTCTATCGGTTCTGTAGAGTGACCTTTGACAATGAGGTCAGCCATAATACGGCCCAGCGCCGGGCTCCACTGA
>DAOWCR010000009.1 GCA_030639445.1 Dehalococcoidales bacterium | reverse complement strand
GGTTTAGATACTATCTATATCCAAGCAAAAAGATGGGCGAATGCTTCTGTGGGTCAGCCAAATATACAGCAATTTGTGGGAGCCTTGCAAGAGAAAAGGGCGAACAAGGGGGTCTTTATCACAACTTCCCATTTTTCAAAACACGCTCAGGAGTCTGTTGGTAAAATTGGTAGCAATATTGTGCTCATTGATGGTGATCAACTTGCTGAACTCATGATTGATTACAACATCGGAGTATCAGAAGTTACCTCTTATGAAATCAAGAAAATAGATTACGATTATTTCGCCGAAGACTAATCCTGTAAATTCAAGTAGCAGCAGTCTTATTATTCTCACCACCCCACCCCATATCGTTAACCCAGAGCAAGGAGTGTCTAAGAGGGGCGTCAGCCCCTCTTTCTTTATCTCCCCCTCTCTTTAATCCAAGGAGAGGGGGACAAAGGGGGTGAGGTCACCATATAACCTGAAAGAAGAAGAAATAATCTGCCGGAAAACACAACACTTGAGCCATCTCTCTCTGCGGTGTAAAATAGCAAAGCAGTGATGGACATCCAACAGAACGTCAGACAAATACTGAGCGAGCTGCCGGACGGAGTCCGGCTGGTGGCCGCCGCCAAGACCAGAACGCCCGCAGAAATTCTGGAGGCCGTTACCGCCGGGGTAAAAATCATCGGGGAAAACTACGTCCAGGAAGCGGCCAGGGCTTATGAGGTGGTCGGCGGTAAAGCGGAATGGCATTTCATCGGGCACCTCCAAAAAAACAAGGTGAAAAAAGCGGTCGGCATATTCGACATGATAGAGACCGTTGACTCCGTTGAACTAGCCAGAGAGATTGATAAAAGGTGCGCCCAGATTGGCAAAACAATGCCGGTACTAATCGAGGTCAACAGCGGCCGGGAAGCCCAAAAATCGGGTGTCTTCCCGGAGGCTACCGAGGCCCTGGCCAGGGAGATGGCCGCTTTCCCGAACCTCAGGGTAATGGGCCTGATGACCATGGGACCCCTGGCCGGAGACCCGGAGAACTCGAGGCCCTACTTCGTAGCCACGAGAGAAATCTTTGAGCAAATAAAAAGGCTTAACCTGCCCGGCATAGAGATGAAATACCTCTCCATGGGCATGACCAATTCTTATAAAGTTGCCCTGGAAGAGGGCACCAACATGGTGAGGATAGGCACCCGGCTATTTGGCGAAAGGGACTATGAAAAGACGGCGCCGGCAAACGAGGAATAAGGAGATAATTACGCGGGCTACTTGCCTTTTGCGTTAAACCGTGTTATACTCAGCCTAAAGATATGTAATTAGCTAAAGTGGGATAAAACCCACTTTTTTAATTAGGGAAATTGGAGAGTTTTAACCTGAGATGAAAAGTGACTTCATACTGGCGATAACTCAACTCTCGGCGGAGAAGAACCTGTCCAAGGAAGTGGTTCTCTCGGCAGTGGAATCGGCGCTGGCCTCAGCCTACCGGAAGGAAGAGGATTTTGCCCCCAGCCAGAATATTTCGGTCAAGATTAACCCCAATAGCGGCGGAATTGAAGTCTGGGCGGAAAAAATCGTCGTCGAGCGGCCGGCCGACAGCCGCCTTGAAATATCACTGGGCGAGGCGCGCAAAATCAATAAAAATGTCCAGATTGACGAAACCGTCATGATAGAGGTTACCCCGCACAATGCCGGGCGCATTGCCGCGCAAACCGCCAAACAGGTCATCCTGCAGCGCCTCCATGAAGCGGAACACAGCGCCATATTTGAGGAATACACGGGTAAGGAAGAAGACGTCATCACCGGGGTGGTGCAGCGCATTGAGGCCGGCCAGCTATTTGTTGACCTCGGCCGGACAGAAGCACTACTACCGGCGGCCGAACAGGTACGCAACGAGAGATACCGAATAGGCCAACGGATTAAAGTCTACCTGCTGCAGGTAGCCCGGACCCCCAAAGGGCCGCGGGTTATCGTCTCCCGCTCTCACCCGGACTTACTCCGCCGGCTTTTTGAACTGGAAGTCCCGGAAGCTTTCAACGGCACTGTGGAAATAAAAGCGATTGCCCGTGAAGGCGGCCACCGGAGCAAGGTGGCCGTGGCCGCCCGCCAGGAAGGCATTGACCCGGTCGGTTGCTGCGTGGGCCTGCGCGGCATCAGGATACAGAACATTGTGAATGAGCTAAACGGGGAAAAGATAGATGTCATTATGTGGGACCCGGACCCGTCTGTCTTTATCACCAACGCCCTCAGCCCGGCCCAGATATTAAGAGTGGCCCTGAACGAGCCAGAAGGCATAGCTACCGTGGTGGTGCCGGACAGGCAGCTTTCCCTGGCCATTGGTAAGGAAGGACAAAATGCCAGGCTGGCCGCCAAACTCACCGGCTGGCGGATAGACATCAAGAGCGCTACATCGGCCGAAGCGGAGAAGGCAGCGGCCGCCAAACCTTCCGCCGAGACAGAAGAAAAAGAAGAGGTCCCAGCCGGAGAAGAGGCTGTAATTGAGGCGGGGCCGGTTGCCGAGATACCCACCACCCTGGAGGAAGCCGAGGTCGCCGCCGAAGAGCCAGTGGCTGAAGCCGCCAAAGCGGCGCCAAAGGCAGAAGAGATTGTCCCCGTTTTCTTTAAACCCGAGCAGTTAACCGAAGACAAACCTCGACTCCGGTTTGCCGAGGACACTATGCTACCCGGAAAGGCCAGGGCGGAAACCAAGACAAAGAAGAAAAAGAAGAAAGGCGCTCCCGGCAAGGAGAGCGCCGAGGATGGCGTCAAGCTCAAGAAACGGCGCCGGGGGGCCGCCATAACGGTTGAGGAGGACGAAGAATATGACGAGCATTCCGTCTAATCCCACCAGGCACACACCACAGCGGACCTGTGTTGCCTGTCGCCAGGTAAAGGACAAAAGGGAATTTATCCGCCTGGTAAACACCCCGGAGAGCGATGTGGAAATTGATACCGGCGGCCGGAAAGCCGGACGCGGGGCTTATCTCTGTCAGACGCTGGAGTGCTGGGAAACCGGCCTGAAAGGCAACCGGCTGGAACATGCCCTGCGGGGCCGCTTTACCCGGGATAACCGGGAACAGCTGATGAAACAGGCCAGAGACCTGATAAAAGGAGCTAACTAGTGGCCAGGGTATACAAGAGGGTATACAAGAGGGTAAGCAAGAGGGTAAACAAACCAGTAAGCAAGCCAGATGATGCGGCCGAGCCCGAGGTAAAGGAGGCCGGTGACAGCCCGGCAACCACCACCCCACGCCCGGTTGAGCTGCCTTATTCCCTGAGCGTCCGGCAATTGGCTGACCTTCTGCAGACCAGCGCCATAGATATCATCAAGCAACTGATGAGAAATGGCATTATGGCCAATATTAACCAGGTCGTGAATTATGAAACGGCGGCCGCGGTAGCGACCGGCTATGACTACGAAGCACGCCCGATGCCTCGCCGGGCGCAAAAGCCATCCGCGGCCGAGGCCAAAAAGCGCCTGCCGCTCCACGGTGAGGAGGCGGGAGCCCTGCAACCGCGGCCTCCGGTGGTTACCGTTATGGGGCACGTTGACCACGGCAAGACCAGGTTGCTGGACGCTATCCGGAAAACCAACGTCATGGATACCGAAGCCGGACAAATCACCCAGCATATCGGCGCCTATCAAACAGAGGTCAACGGACAAAGAATTACCTTCCTGGATACCCCGGGCCACGAGGCTTTTACCGCCATGCGCGCTCACGGCGCCCAGATAACCGATATTACCATTCTGGTAGTGGCCGCCGATGACGGAGTAATGCCGCAAACCCTGGAAGCAATAGACCATGCCCGGGCCGCCGGGGTGCCCATCGTCGTCGCCATCAACAAGATTGACAAGGCCGAGGCCAGCCCGGACCGGGTGAAGCAGCAGCTCGCCGATGCCGGTCTGCTCATTGAAGAGTGGGGCGGCGAGGTCGTCTGCGTTGCCATCTCGGCGAAAGAAGGAATTGGCATTACCGACCTGCTGGAAAACCTACTGGTGGTAGCGGAAGTCGAAGAGCTGAAAGCCAATCCGTCCCATCCTGCGGTCGGCGTAGTTATCGAAGCCGAGATGGACAAGACCAGAGGGCCACTGGCCACGGTGCTGATTAATAACGGGACCTTAAAGCTCGGCGATACGGTAGTGGTGGGCACTACCTGGGGCCGGGTAAAAGCCATGTTTAATGATATCGGCAAGCCGGTGAAGAAAGTCGGACCGTCCGCCCCGGTGGAAATCCTCGGCTTAAGCAGTGTCCCCCAGGCCGGAGAGCTGCTGACCGCCGCCACTGATGAACGCCGGGCGCAGGCCCTGATGGAAAAGCATAAACTGGAGACGGCAAAGACCTCACCGGCATCAAAAGGCGTGAATCTCAATACCCTCTACGACCAGATAAGCGCCGGCCGGGTAAAGGAGCTGAACCTCATCCTCAAGACCGATGTTCAGGGCAGTATCGAGCCGATAAGAAACTCCCTGGAACAACTGGCCGCAAATGAAGTACAGGTCAGAATTATCCATAGCGGCACGGGCAACGTTACCGAGAGCGATGTTATGCTAGCCATTGCCTCCAGGGGACTCGTTATCGGTTTTGGCGTCAGCACCGAGGAAGGAGCGCGGCGGCTGGCCAGCACGGAAGGCATAGACATCCGCGATTACCAGGTTATTTATAATCTAATAGATGACGTGGCCAAGGCGCTCAAAGGCATGCTGGAACCCACCTATGTTGAAGTTATTGTGGGCCGGGCCGAGGTGCGGGTTGTTTTCTCGACTACCAAAGGGAGAAAAGCCGCCGGAGCCTATGTTCTGGAAGGCAAGGTAAGCCGTGGTGACCCGGTCAGGGTATGGCGGGGAGAGGAAAAAGTAGCCGAGTCTACGGTCAGCAGCCTGAAGCGTTTCAAAGACAATGTCAGAGAGGTAGCCTCTGACTACGAATGCGGTATCGGCATTGACAGTTTTGACGAGATCCAGGTCGGTGATATACTGGAAACTTTCAGCCAGGAAAAAGCCGGACAATAGAGAATAGGCCAATGCTATGGCACATCGAATCGAGCGGATAAATAACCTCATTCGCTGGGAAATAAGCGAACTGCTTAAACGCCAAGTCAAAGACCCGAGACTTGGCACTTTTATTGCCGTGACTGCGGTGGCCACCTCCCCGGACCTGAAACACGCCAGGGTATTTGTCAGCGGCCTCAGCAGCCAGGAAGAAAAAAAGGAGGCCCTGAGCGCCTTAACGGCCGCCTCGGGTTTCTTCCGCAAGGAGCTGACTAAAAATCTGAGATTACGCCGCATTCCCGAGTTGAGCTTCCACTGGGATGACTCCATCGAGCGGGGCGACCGGCTCCTGCGACTGATTGACCAGGTCAACTCGGAAGAGCAGTAAACACTACGGCTATGAACGGCATACTGAATGTTAACAAACCTCCGGGCATTACCTCTTTTGGCGTCGTCTCCCGGGTAAAGCGGCTCAGCGGCGAGCGGCGGGTGGGGCACGCCGGCACCCTTGACCCCACCGCCACCGGCGTCCTGCCGGTCTGCCTCGGGCAGGGAACACGCGTAGTCCAGTTTTTAGCCGATGCCCCCAAGACCTATCAGGCCCGGGTTGAACTGGGCGTGGCTACCGACACCTACGATGCCAGCGGCCGGATTACCCACACCGGAGACCCCTCCGGCATCAGCCGGGAACAGGTGGCGTTGGCGCTGGCTTCCTTTCGCGGCCTGATACGGCAGACGCCTCCCATGTACAGCGCGGTCAAGCACCAGGGACAAAGGCTTTACAAGCTGGCACGGGCCGGCATCGAGGTTGAGCGGAAAAGCCGGCCAAAGCAAATTTATCGCCTGGAGATTACCGACTGGCAGCCGCCGGTATTCACCCTGGAAGTAGAATGTGGTAAGGGCACTTATATCCGCTCCCTGGCCCATGACCTGGGGCAGGCTCTGGGCTGCGGGGCCAATCTGGCCGGCCTGGTCCGCCTGAGTTACGGGCCTTTTGATATTCAGGCCGCCGTTTCCCTGCCCCGGCTAGAGGACGCCTTTGGCGCCGGCTACTGGCCGCACCTGGTCCATCCCGTGGACACGGTGCTTCTGCACTGGCGGGCGGTGGTGGTCGACGCAGCCACCGAACACACAATAAGGAACGGGGCTGCGGTGGCCCTGGAGAACATTGACACCGGCGACCTGACCGACCCGCGCCCGCAGAGCCCGGCCCGGCCTTCCCCCGAGACGTATTGCCGCACTTACACCATTGATGGATACTTCCTGGGAATATTACGCTTCGACCCGGAAAAAGGAGCGTGGCAACCGGATAAGGTCTTTCTACCCTGCTGCCGATAGGCCACCGGACCCCAAATTCGTAAAAATTCCTCCCTCTCAAAACTGCGTAAGCCTTGACAGCCTGCCCACAATAAGAGTATAGTTCGTCGGGCATCTCTGAGAGTTTAAGAGCCTTACGGTCAGGCGGATGGGGAGAGCAGAGGTGCGCTATTATTGTTATGAGACCGAAGACAATATCTTCGGCTGGAAGGGGGGGGAAATAGACTATGGATAAAATAAATGTAGCCATAATCGGCGTTGGTAACTGCAGCTCGTCATTAGTCCAGGGCGTGCACTATTATGAACAGGCCAAAGAGAGCGAATTTGTGCCCGGGCTGATGCATGTCAACCTGGGAGGATACCATATCAGCGACATCAATTTCGTGGCCGCCTTTGATATTGATAAAAACAAGGTCGGCAAAGATCTCTCAGAAGCTATTTATACGCCGCCCAACAACACCTTCAAATTCTGTGAAGTGCCGGCCAGCGGTGTCACCGTCCAGCGGGGCATGACCCACGATGGCCTGGGCAAGTATTTATCTCAAATAATCCAGAAAGCCCCCGGGCCAACCGCGGATATCGTTAAAATCCTCAAGGAAACCAGGACCGATGTCGTGCTTAACTACTTGCCCGTGGGCAGCGAAGAAGCCACCAAGTGGTATATCGAGCAGGTGCTGACGGCTGGCTGCGGCCTGGTCAACTGCATCCCCGTCTTTATCGCCCGCGAGAAGTACTGGCAGAAGCGCTTTGCGGAAAAAGGACTCCCGGTTATCGGCGATGACATTAAATCTCAGGTCGGCGCCACCATTACCCACCGCGTGCTGACTAAGGTATTCCGGGACCGCGGCGTCCGGCTGGAGCGGACCTACCAGATGAACTTCGGCGGCAACACCGACTTCTACAACATGCTGGAGCGGGAACGCCTGGAGTCCAAAAAGATATCCAAGACCAACTCGGTCACTTCTCAGCTGGACTACAAGATGGACCCCAAGGATATCTACGTTGGCCCCAGTGATTACGTGCCCTGGCTGGAAGACCGCAAGTTCTGCTATATCAAGATGGAAGGACGCACTTTCGGCGATGTTCCCCTGAACCTGGAGCTAAAGCTCGAGGTCTGGGACAGCCCCAACTCGGCCGGGGTGGTCATTGACGCCATAAGGTGCTGTAAGCTGGCCCGGGACCGCGGACTATCCGGAGCGCTGGTGGCTCCGTCAGCCTATTTTATGAAGTCGCCGCCTATCCAGTATTCCGACGACGAAGCTCACCGGATGGTGGAAAAGTTTATTACCGATAACCAGCCCACCAAGAAGAAATAACCATCGAGATATTTCCGAGCGAGGTTTTAAATCGGTCTATGAAAATAGCTCTGGTCTCCCCCTACGACTTTGCTCACCCCGGGGGGGTGGTTAATCATATCTCCTGCCTGGAACAGCAACTTACCCGGATGGGCCACGAGGTGAAGATAATTGCTCCCGCCTCCAAAGCCATCTCCACTCTCGGTGACCGATTTATCCCCATCGGTAAACCACGCCTGGTGCCGGTCAGCGGCTCCATCGCCCGCATTACCCTCTCGCCGTGGCTGTCCTCCAGAATAAAGGCCGTGCTGGACCGGGAAAAGTTCGATATCACCCACCTCCATGAACCGTTAATGCCCATGCTATGCACCAACGTACTCCGCCATTCGCAGACGCCTAACGTGGGCACCTTTCACGCTTCCGGAGGCAAGCCCTGGTACAGCTTTGGCACACCGATTGGCAAGCTGCTTTTGAAGAAGTGGATACGCAAGCTCGATGGTAAAACGGCCGTGTCCCAGGTCGCCATGCAATATGTCAGCAAACATTTCCCCGGTGACTATACCATCACCCCCAACGGCGTGGACTGCGGGCATTTTTCCCCGGAGGTGACGCCGATGGAAGAATTCAATGACGGTAAGCTCAATATCCTGTTTATCGGCCGCCTGGAAAAACGAAAAGGCCTGGACTATCTGCTTGAAGCCTATAAGCAGATTAAGCCGGAGATTCCTGACTCTCGTCTCATCGTCGTCGGGCCCGGCATCAGGCTGCGCAATAAGTACGAAAAACGGGTCAAGCGCGGCCGTCTGGAGGACGTTGTTTTCACCGGTTACGCCACTTACCGCGACCTGCCCCGGTATTATAAAACCGCCGATGTCGTCTGCTGCCCGGCTACCGGTCAGGAAAGTTTTGGCATCGTCCTGATTGAAGCGATGGCGGTCGGCAAGCCAATTGTCGCCTCTGATATCCCGGGCTATAACAACGTGGTAACTCACGGTACCGAGGGACTACTGATACCGCCCAGGAACGCGGCTAAACTGGCCGAGGCCCTGACCTCCCTGCTGACCGACGAATCGCTCCGCCAGCAGATGGGCACCCGGGGAAGAGCTGAGGCCCAAAAATATGACTGGGAACACCTGGCCCGGAATATGATGAACTACTACCTCGGTGTGCTTAACGCACCGCGGCGGAAAGAAGAGTCTCCCAAAACCGAGGCGCTGCTGGTTTAAATGATGGAAGACAGCTCGATTAATATTGCCTTCAGGAAGCAACCACCTGTGACCAAGCTGGTGGAAGCCCGTAAGACCGCCGCCCGTTACCTCACCCGTCCCGCTGTCTGGCTGCTGGCCAGGACGGCGATAACCCCGAATGCGATAACCTGGTTTGGCTTTTTACTCTCCGCCGGGGCGGTGGCGCTCATTATTACGGAACACCTGCTGGCCGCCGGTTTCACGGTGCTTGTCGCCGGTCTCTGCGATATGCTGGACGGAGCTCTGGCCCGTGTCACCAACCGGACTACCCGCTTTGGCGCTATCCTCGATTCCGTTCTTGACCGCGTTAGCGAGGCAGTCCTGCTGCTGGGCATTCTGATACTGTACGCCCGGGCCCAGTTCCTTCCCGGAGTTATTCTGGCCGGCATTGCCCTGCCCGGCTCGCTGCTGGTGAGCTACGTCCGGGCCAGGGCCGAGGCCGCCGGGCTGGAGTGCGAGGTGGGGCTATTTACCCGGGTGGAGAGGGTTATTATCCTGGCGCTGGGCCTTTTGCTGAGCCAGATTGACTACGCCCTGGTTACAGCCATCGGCGTTATCGCCCTGTTCAGTCTGCTGACCACCGTCCAGAGGCTACTTCATGTGCGGCGGCAGACAAGACCAGACCAAGGTATTACGACGCCTGAACTAAAACTGTAGGAGGAATCAATGCCAGTTGTGGCCGTTATTGGCGCCCAGTGGGGCGATGAGGGAAAGGGTAAGGTAGTTGACCTGCTGGCCGAGGAGGCCAGAGTAGTGGTGCGTTTTTCCGGCGGCGATAATGCCGGGCATACCGTGGTTAACCGCTATGGCGAGTTTAAACTTCACCTCATTCCCTCGGGCATTTTTTCGCCCCGGGCAACTTCGATTATCGGTAACGGCGTGGCGATTAACCCCGGCGTGTTGCTTGACGAGATAGACCAGCTAAATCAGCGCGGTGTGGATACTTCCCGGCTAATCATCAGTGACCGGGCCCACCTGGTGATGCCGTACCACCTTCTTCTAGATGGCCTGGAAGAGGAAATGCGGGGAGGCAAGGCAATCGGCACCACCCGCAAGGGTATCGGCCCGGCCTTTGCCGACAAGATAGCCAGACTGGGCATCAGGACCGGTGACCTCCTGGACAGAGAAGTGTTCCGGGAGCGGCTCCACTTTATTCTCAACTATAAAAATACCATTTTAACCAAGGTTTACGGGGCCAGTCCCCTCTCAGAGGACGAGGTATACCGCCAGTACTGCCAGTATGGGGAACGCCTGGCCCCCTGCATCCGCGAGACCACCGTGCTCCTCGAAGAAGCGATAAAGCGGGGGGAAATGGTGCTGCTGGAAGGGGCCCAGGGAACCCTCCTTGACCCCGATTTCGGCACCTACCCTTATGCCACCTCCTCTTCACCATTGTCGGGAGGAAGCTGTCTGGGCGCCGGCCTGGGACCCGCCAGAATCGACCAAACCCTGGGTGTGTTCAAGGCTTACTGCACCCGCGTTGGCGGTGGCCCGATGCCCACCGAACTGGCCGATGAAACCGGTAACCTAATCCGGGAGCAGGCTCATGAATACGGCACCACCACCGGCCGGCCCCGCCGCTGCGGCTGGTTCGACGCCATTGCCGCCAGGTTCAGCACCCGCATCAACGCCTTTACCCAGGTCGCCGTCACCCGCCTTGACGTCCTTGATATCATGTCCAGCCTGAAGATATGCGTCGGCTACGAACTGGACGGAAAGCCCATCGACTACTTCCCGGCCAGTGCCGCCGCTTTGGACCGGTGCCAGCCTATCTATGAAGAGCTCCCCGGCTGGCAGGTGCCCACCAGCGAGGCCAGACAGTACGACCAGTTACCGGCACTGGCCCGCCGCTATACCGACCGTCTGGAAGAGCTTATCGGCTGCCCGGTCAGTCTCATTTCGGTGGGCATGAGACGGGAGCAGTCCATCTTTAAAATGCCTCTCTGGTAATAATTACTCTGGAACTAGTAAGGAGGGCTATCGCTAAAATGGAAAGAAAAGAACCTTACGCCACCCAGGAAGAGTTCGACCAGCGCGTTATCCGCTACCGCGATATTCCTCCGGTAGAGCTGGTCCCCGATATCAAGGCCCACATCCTGTCTTCCGGACGGATGACGGCCATATTTACCGTCATGCCGCCCAACTCCGCGGTGCCCAGGCACCAGCACGAGCACGAACAGGTCATGATTATCGCGGAAGGCGAGTGCGACCAGATAATCGACGACAAGCTATACCACCTCAAAGAGGGAAACGTTGTCATCTGCGCGCCCAACCAGCCGCACGGCACCTATGTTTCCGATAAAGGCTGCCGCACCATAGAGTTCTTCGCCCCAAGGCGACAGGAGTATATGGACAAACTGGAAGCGGTGAAGAAGAGCCTGGGGAAATAGTCCGGTCCCGGAATACTTACACCGGCAGGTCAATCTGATAGTTTTTCAGCGTATCCCTGATGATGGCGGCGGTTTTCTCGTCCGGCTCGGTAAGCGGCAGGCGCGTCTTGCCCGCCCGGAAGCCCACCTGGTTAAGCGCATACTTTACCGGAATGGGGTTGGAGATAATAAACAGCGCGTTGACCAGCGGCAGAAGGTGCTGGTGAATCCGCGCCGCTTCCCCGGTCCGGCCGCCCACCAGACTATCAATCATCTGCTTAATCTGGTTACCCACCAGCTGAGAGGCCACACTGACGATACCGTAGCCGCCCAGCGCCATTAAATGAAAGGTATCACTATCATTGCCGCTCCAGACCAGGAAATCTTTCCCGGCACCACTTATAATCCTGGCAATCTGCTCCAGATTGCCGCTGGCTTCTTTTACCCCGATGATATTATCTATCTGGCTCAGCCGGATAGTCGTTTCCGCCGTCATGTTAACCACGTGGCGTGACGGAACGTTATACGGGATACAGGGCAGGCTGGTGCTGTCGGCGACGGTCTTGAAGTGCTGGTACAGGCCCTCCTGGGTGGGTTTGTTATAGTAGGGAACGACCAGCAGGCAAGCATCAACCCCGATTTTCTCCGCCTCTCTGGTCGCCTCCACGGCCTCAGCGGTGCTGTTGCTGCCGGTGCCGGCGATAACCGACCCCCGGTCACCCACCGCCGCTTTCACCTCGCGAAACAGGCGGTACTCTTCCTCCCGGACCAGCGTGGGCGACTCCCCGGTAGTACCCACCACCAGTATACCGTCGCTCCCCGAGTCGAGACAGGCCAGAGCCAGCTTCTTCGCCTGCTCGTAATCGACCTCCCCTTTTTCATCAAAAGGTGTTACCATGGCGGTGATTAGTCTGCCTATCTTTTTCATTTTCTTACCCCCCTTGGATTTAGCCATTCCCTCTTAATCATCTCCTCGGCAATCTGGACCGCGTTCAAAGCCGCCCCTTTGCGCAGATTGTCGGCGACCACCCACATCACCAGGCCATTGGGATGAGAAGTGTCACGGCGAATACGGCCGACGAAAACCTCATCCGTGCCAGCCGCGGCCCAGGGATGCGGATAAAGGCTAATCGCCGTGTCGTCCAGAATTTTAACTCCCGGGGCCTGGGCGAGAACACGCTGTGCTTCATCGGGAAGCATCGGGCGAGAAAACTCCACATGGACAGCCTCGCCGTGTCCGGTAAACACCGGGACCCGTACGCAGGTAGCCGAAATAGCGATATCATCGGCATGCATTATCTTCTTGGTCTCCTCCACCATCTTCCACTCTTCTTTAGTATAGCCATCGTCCAGAAAAACATCTATCTCGGGCAGCACGTTAAACGCTATCTGGTGGGGAAAAACGTGGGGGATGGCGTTCTGCCCCTCCAGCACCTGCTTGGTCTGCACGGTCAGCTCCTCTACCGCCGGCGAGCCGGTGCCCGATACCGACTGGTAAGTATCCACGATAATGCGCTTGATGGGATTCGCCTTGTACAGTGGATATAGAGCGACCACCATCTGAATCGTGGAGCAATTCGGGTTAGCGATGATTCTATTATGCCACCGGATGTCCTCAGGGTTGACCTCGGGCACCACCAGCGGCACCGTGGATTCCATCCGGAAAGCGGCGCTATTATCGATAACCACCGCGCCCGATTGCGCCGCCATCGGTGAAAAGTGACGGCTAATCTCGGTGCCCGCTGAGAAAAGGGCAATATCCATCCCTTCGAAGGACTCGGGGGCCGTCTCCTGGACTTCAATTTCCCGGCCATTGACCGACAATTTTCGACCTGCCGAACGGTCCGAGGCCAAAAGATGGACTGAGTTCATCGGGAAGTTACGTTGCCCCAGTATCTTGATGAACTCCTGCCCGACAAGGCCGGTAGCCCCGACTATGGCGACATTATAGCCGTTATTTTCTCTCATTGTTGCCTCATAAACCGAGCAAGGTATCCAGGCCGCGGGTAAGACCCCGCCGCTTGACCACTTCCCTCACGGCGAGCATAACCCCGGGCATAAAGCATTCCCGGCTGATGGTGTCATGGCGTATGCTCAGGGTCTGGCCGGGCGCGCCCAAAAGAACTTCCTGATGTGCCAGCAGGCCGGGCAGGCGCACGCTGTGCACGGTAACCCCCTCCCCCTGCTCCCCCCGCCTGTCCAGGGCCTTCTCCGGTTCTTTCGGTCGGAGGAACGGTTTACCTCTGGCCGCCGCCATGGCCCTAGCCGTGGAAAGCGCTGTCCCTGAAGGAGCGTCTATCTTCTGGTCATGGTGCAGCTCGATAATCTCGGCGGAATCAAGGTATTTGGCGGCTATCCCGGCGAGGTGCATCATCAGGACCGCCCCGAGGGCAAAGTTGGGTGCCACCACCACGCCGATTTTATGCTCCGTCGCCAGACGGTCAATCTCACCAAGGTCGTCCGCCGTTAAGCCGGTAGTCCCGATTACCAGGTTAACCTCTTGTTTGGCCGCGGCGCGCACCGCGGGCATGGTGGCCCTGGCCGTAGTGAAATCCACCATCACCTCAGGCCGGCAGCTGGTGAGAATAAAGTCCAGGTCATTAGAAAAGGGCACCGTCCCGGAACCATCAGGCAGACTCAGGGAATCTCCGGCCGCCTTCAGGTCTACCACGCCCACCAGCTGTGTGTCCGGCTCGCGGCAGACGGCTTTAACCACTTCCTGCCCCACTCTCCCCAGCGCACCATGAACAACCACCCTGATTGGTCCCATAACTTAACCCCCTTTTCCCTCATGCTAAAAGGGGAAGCTTTTAGCGGAAATCGCGTCTTGGCGCGCCTGTATTTGGCCGGCGCTGGTGCGGAGCATCGGCATAACGCGGCCGGCCCCCGGACGGGTCGCGGCGCGGCGGGAAGCGGTCTCCTTCCCGGCGAGCAGGACGGTGGGAACCCTCACCGGATACCCGGTCCGAGGATTCAGAGAGAGCCCGCCGGGACAGGTTTATCCGGCCCATATTATCAACGTTAATTACCTTAGCCGTAACCTCGTCACCCACCTTGACCACATCTTCCACCTTGGCCACCCGGTATTCCGCCAGCTCACTGATGTGCACCAGGCCTTCTTTCCCGGGCAGGATTTCCACCATGGCGCCGAAGTCAAAGATACGCGTTACTTTCCCGGTATAGGTGGCGCCAACCTCCACCTCTTTGGTCAGACCTTCAATGATGGCCACGGCCTGGCGAGTGGCCGCCTCATCCGATGAGCCGATAATCACGGTGCCGTCATTATTGACGTCAATGGTCGTCTTGGTCGCTTCAATAATCGACCTGATGGTTTTACCGCCGGTACCGATGACGGCGCCAATCTTTTCCGGGTCAATCATCAATTTATACATCCGGGGCGCGTAGCGGTTGACTTCCGGCCGGCTGGCGCCAATCGTCTGCTGCATTTTCTCCAGAATAAACAGGCGGGCCTCCTTACTCTGGCTTATTATCTCTTCGACAATTTCCAGGCTGACGCCTTTCAGCTTGGTATCCATCTGTATCGCCGTGATGCCCTCGCTGGTCCCGGCGACTTTAAAGTCCATATCACCGTAGGCATCCTCCAGCCCTTCAATATCAGTCAGAGTGACATATTGGCCGTCGTCACCGGTGACCAGGCCCATAGCTATCCCGCTGACAGCCCCCTTTACCGGTATGCCGGCATCCATCAGGGAGAGGCTGCCGGCGCAGACACTGGCCATAGAGGTGCTGCCGTTGG
>DAOWCR010000106.1 GCA_030639445.1 Dehalococcoidales bacterium | reverse complement strand
TGACCCTGACCCGCTGCGCTACCTGCTCTCCATAAACATGCCCGAGACTGCCGATACCGATTTTTCCTGGCGCGAGTTTGTCCGCCGCAATAATGACGAGCTGGTCGCCACCTACGGTAATTTAGTCCACCGGGTGCTTACCTTTACCTACCGCAACTTTGACGGCCAGGTGCCATCGGCCGGGGAACTGGACAGCCGGGACCGGGCGATTATCAAGGCGGCCGATGATGCCCTTAAGGCAGTGGACGGGCTTCTCTACCGGTGCCGTTTCCGGGAGGCCATCAGAACGGCCATGTCCTTAGCCCAGGAGGCAAACCGCTACCTCGATGATAAGGCGCCCTGGAAAGCAATAAAAGAGGACCGACCGGGTGCCGCCAGGTCTCTATATACGGCGCTTTGCGTCATCTCCCGCCTGAAAACCATGCTGTACCCATTTTTGCCCTTCAGCTCACAGAAGTTGCATGAGCTTCTCGGGTTTAAGGGCAAGATAGAAGATTACGGCTGGCAGCCGGAATCACCGCCGCCCGGGCAAAAGCTGCTGACCCCTGAGCCGCTGTTCTCCAAACTGGACGACAAGCTGGTGGAAGAGGAAACCAACCGATTAGGGCAGAGTTATAGCTAGCCGAAAGGGGGGGGCCCGTGGAACTAAGCCGGATTTATGAAGCTATTCAGGGCGACTTGGGCAGGGTAAAGGACAACCTCAGCTCAATCAGCCAGATTAATTTCCACTGGCTATCCGAGCAGCTGGACTACGTGGTGAGGAGCAGAGGTAAAGGAATCCGGCCCGCCCTTACCCTGCTGGTGGGCCAGCTTTTCAATTACAACGACAACCTGAAGTATCTTCTGTCCATGGCCGCCGCCGTTGAGCTCATGCATACGGCCACACTGGTACATGACGACGCCATCGACAAGTCGGTCGCCCGCCGGGGTAAGCCCACGATTTTCAAGATGTGGGGTGAGGAGACCGCCATTCTCCTGGGAGACTACTTGTTTGCCAAGGCCGGAGAATCGGTAGCGGACACACAGAACCCGCGGGTAATCAAGCTTTTTTCACAAACGCTGGCCACTATTTCCAGCGGCGAACTAAACCAGCTTCGCACTGCTTTCAAGCTGGAGCAGACCCGGCAGCAGTATTTCCAGAAGATTGCCGGTAAAACCGCTTCCCTCTTTTCTCTGGCCACGGAGTCCGGGGCTATTTTAAGTGAGGCCCCGGAAAAGTCAGTCAAGGCGTTAAAAGAGTACGGCCATAACCTCGGTATCGCCTTTCAAATCGTGGATGACATCCTTGACTTTACCAGTACCGAGGAGAAACTTGGCAAACCGGTAGGTTCGGATTTAGCCCAGGGTACTCTTACCCTGCCCGCAATGCGGCTTCTGGAGTGCTATCCCGAGGACAATCCGATAAGGAAACTGTTCCAGAATCAAGACCAGGACAGGCAGAAGAACATAGCGCAAGCGATAGAGTTGGTGCGCGGCTCAGCCATTGCCCGGGAATGCTACGAAGTCGCCGCCGAGTACTGCGTCAGGGCCAGCCACAGTCTCGACGAGCTGCCAGAGGGCGCCAGCCACCGGCCACTGGCCGGACTGGCCGATTACATTATGTACCGGGAAAACTAGCCCGGTAATGACCCTTATTCCCCGGCCGGAACACTACCGTCCTGGTTTGAGTGGCGGCACTATTCTAGTCAGATGCCGCCGGCGTCTGCTTCGGGACAAGGCTGGGCACCACCGGGGCCTTTCTGGGCCTGGTCACGGGCCTGGCTTCCGCCACGGGTTTGACCGGCGCGGGCACAGTGGTCGCGGTAGCTTTCCGGGCCGGTTTATGAGAGGTCTTCTGAAAAACTGCTTCCAGCGCTTCTCTTTCCAGTGTCTCCTGGACAACAAGTTTCTCCGCTAAAAGTACCAGTTTTGACTTATTTTTGGTCAAAATCTCTTTGGCTACCTGGTGAGCCTGCTGGATAATCTCACCAACCTCTTCGTCAATGACATCGGCTATCTTATCACCGTAGTCCTTCTGCTCAGAGATTTCCCGGCCGAGGAAGATCATCTCCTGTTTATCGCCGAAGGTCCGCGGCCCCAGCTTATCGCTCATCCCGAAGTCAGTTACCATCCGGCGGGCAAGCTCGGTGGCCCGTCTGATATCATCCTGGGCTCCGGTGGTCACTTCGTTAAAGGTCAACCTCTCGGCGGTAAACCCGCCGACGAAAGTAGCTATCATATCCTCAAGCTGAGCGCGCGTCATAAGGTAGCGGTCTTCAATAGGCAGCTGGCGGGTGTGCCCCAGAGACATCCCGCGCGCCACTATGGAGATTTTATGCACCGGGTCGGCATTGGGCAGCATCCTGGCCACCAGCGCATGCCCGGCTTCGTGATAAGCGGTAATTTCCTTTTCCCTGGGGCTTATCTTGCGGCTCTTTCTCTCCGGACCGGCGATGACCCGGTCAACAGATTCCTCAAGCTCCTGCATGCTGATGGCGGCCTTGTCCCGCCGTGCGGCCAGAATGGCGGCTTCATTGACCAGGTTAGCCAGGTCAGCGCCGCTAAACCCGACCGTCCCCTTGGCCAGCACTTCCAGGTCAACCGATTTGTCCAGCGGCTTGCCATTGCTGTGGACTTTCAGGATGGCGAGTCGGCCGCTGATGTCCGGTCGGTCCAGGACTACCCGGCGGTCAAAACGCCCGGGGCGCAGCAGGGCCGGGTCCAGTATATCCGGCCGGTTGGTCGCCGCCAGCACAATGACGCTGGTGTTGGTGTCAAAGCCGTCCATCTCCACCAGAATCTGATTGAGCGTCTGCTCCCGCTCGTCATGGCTGCCGCCCAGTCCGGCGCCGCGGTGACGCCCTACCGCATCAATCTCATCAATAAAAATGATACACGGGGCATTTCTTTTCGCCTGGTCAAAGAGGTCACGCACCCGGGAAGCGCCGACACCCACAAACATCTCCACGAATTCGCTACCGCTGATGGAAAAGAAAGGCACGTCAGCTTCACCGGCGATAGCCCGCGCCATCAGCGTCTTGCCTGTGCCCGGCGGACCTATCAGCAATACCCCTTTCGGAATGCGCGCCCCCAGGCTCTGGAACTTCTCACGCGCCTTGAGGAAGTCCACCACCTCGCGCAGGTCCTGCTTGGCTTCCTCCACCCCGGCGACGTCATCAAAGGTCACCGTCGTCCGGTTGGCCGGAAACAGCCTGGCCCGGCTGCGGCCAAAGCTCATCGCCTGGCTGTTAGCCCCCCGCGCCTGGCGGAACAGGAAGAACAGCAAGCCGCCAAAGATGATAAGCGGCAGGAAATTTAAAAATAGACTTCCCCAGTTGATTCCCGACGACCCCTTGATATCCACCACCACTCCCTGAAGGTTAAGCTCCTCAATTTCATAGATGCTGGCGTTACTTTCTTTGAAAGTTCTTAGTTCTGTGCCATCTTTCTTAGTGACGAGCAGCGCGTCCTCTTCCACCTCAATCCTGGCAATCTCCTTATTCTGTGACATAGCTATCACATCACTTAAGGGGACTTCCTCGGGTTTATTCGCCGAGGGCAGAAGATAGGAGAAAATGGCCACCGCCGCCAGTAGAATGGCCACATAGATAAAACCGTTACGTCTCCAGCTTGGTTTCACACTTCACCTCAAATATTCAACCTTCTATAGTATTATACCAGAAACAGAGACAATCAGGGAAGCAAGGGCAATCAAAATCTCAGAAACAGCCTTAAATTCCGCCTCCGGCACCGCTCTTTCAGAGATTATTATAGGTCTCCTGCAGCAGTAGAGCGTCCTGCTCCAGGTTGGGACTCTCGCAGATAACCATACCCCTGACCTCATAGTCTTTCAGCGCTTTGAGCAGTTCGGTATAGCGGAAATCCGACTCTGCCAGGTCCAGGTGATTTAACTCTCCCTTCTGCCCGTAATGAATGCCGGAAACATGGATGTGCATATCATCCAGGGCCGCCCGGCCCAACCGTTCCCTGACCCGGTCTAAAATAGAAGTAAATTCCGGGTAGGTATTGGATTCTCCGGTACGGGCATGCCAGTGGGCAAAGTCAATACAGGGGGCTACCCCCTCAAGCTCGGCACTGAGGCCGAGTATCTCATCTATGGTACCGAACTGGCTGCCTTTACCGGCAACCTCCGGCCTGAGCCACACCCGGTTACGCTCGCGTTTCAGCAGGCCCAGCACTTCCTCCAGGTATTTCCGGGTCGTGCGGTAGACTTCTTCGGCCGGGTCACCGAGGTAAAAAGCGGGATGGAAAACCACGCTTTCCGCGTGGCACAGTGAGGCAATGCGGGCCGTCTGCAAAATCCTTTCCTGGCTGGCCCTTATCTTTTCCGGCTCGTGGGAGTTAAGGTTTATGAAGTACGGCGCGTGGGCCGATAGCCGTATGCCCTCCCGGGTCGCCGCCTCGGCGACCATCCGGGCGCCCCCCTCCCCCATCTTCACCCCCCGGA
>DAOWCR010000124.1 GCA_030639445.1 Dehalococcoidales bacterium | reverse complement strand
TTCCCCTTTGATAAGGGGAAGGGGGAGGTTGATGTTAGAGGGACTTCGTCCCTCTAAAACTCCCTATAAATACATTTGGAGGCTCCACCTCTCTTTGAATCTTATTGCCCTGAGTGAAGAATGCGAGGTGTTTAAGAGGGGCGTCAGCCCCTCTTTTAATATCTTCCCCCTCTCCTTTTAAGGAGAGGGGGATTAAAGGGGTGAGGTTTAGAAATCCCCCTTACTCCCCCTTTACGAAAGGGGGAGACATATCATGTAAAAAGAGGGATTGCTTCGCCCTTCGGCCGAAGGGCGAAGCAATGACACAGGGGGAAGGGGGATAAAGGGGGTGGGTTCCCTAATAAATACTAAGGGGGTGAGGTCAATAAACAATCCCAAAGCTAGACAGGTGACCAGGCGTAGGTTATAATACTTTAGTTAAAGGAAGATAAGAGAAGATGCCCATTCTTTATGTGGTGGCCACTCCCATAGGTAACCTGGAAGATATTTCCCGGCGCGCTCTCCGCACGCTGGCCGAGGTAAAGCTGATTGCCGCCGAAGATACGCGCCGCACCGGACGGCTGCTGGCCACCTACGATATTAAAACGCCCATGACCAGCTACCACGAACACAACAAGCGCACCAAGCTGGACTACCTTCTGGGTCATCTGGAAAACGGGGACGTGGCGCTGGTCTCGGAAGCGGGCATGCCGGGAATGTCCGACCCCGGCTATGAGCTGATTGTCGCCGCCCACCGGCGAGGTATCCCGGTGGTCCCCATCCCCGGACCTTCGGCGGTTATCACCGCGCTGGTGGTCTCCGGCCTGCCGCCCGACCGGTTTCTTTACATCGGCTTTCTGCCCCACCGGGCCCGGGCCCGGCAGCGTCTTCTGGAATCGGTCGCGCCGGAACCGGGCACCATCGTTGCCCTGGAGTCACCCCACCGGCTCATCCCGGCGCTGAACGACATACTGCTAATTCTCGGCGACCGGCAAATAGCCGTCTGCCGCGAACTGACCAAGCTTCACGAAGAAGTCTTCCGGGGAACCATCCGCCAGGCGATAGGCCACTTCACCGAGCCCCGGGGAGAGTTCACCCTGGTCATCGAAGGCAGGAGAGAGAAGAAACCGGAACTGACCGAAGATGCTGAGCAGCGGTTACGTCACCGGTATCTTGCCGGGTCAACCGCCCGGGAGGCTATCGCCGGAGTCTCCGAGGAGACCGGCTTATCCCGGAAAGAGCTGTACCGGGCCTGGCTGAGACTGGCTAAAATAGGGGATACCAAAAAGAATTCGTGTCAAAGCGTGGAGAGGAGTTAGTAAAATGCGACGTGGGGGTATATCTTTAGGCGAAGTTAAGTGTGATGAATGCCGCCGCACCATACCTTATCCCGAGCGTTACCTGGCCATCGAGGAAAAGGGCGGCCTTGAAGACGAAGAGGGTGAGACGGCACACTATTGCGTCGAGTGTTCCCTGAAAAAAGGTTACGCTCACTACAAAGTAGAGAAAGGTGAGCAGGTCCTGACCTTCTTCCTGGAGTAATCAGGAATTCCCGTTGAAAACAACCTGAGCATAACTTATGAGTGAAAGAATTTTCATCGCCGTGGCCTGGCCCTACGCCAATGGTTCGCTGCACCTGGGGCAGATTGCCGGGGCCTATCTGCCCCCGGACATCTTCGCCCGCTATCACCGCGCCAAAGGTAATGAGTTACTGATGGTATCGGGCTCGGACCAGCACGGCACGCCGATAACCATCAAGGCGGAACAGGAAGGGAAGAAACCCGGCGAAATAGCCGCCCACTACCACCGGGAGTTCCTCGAATCGTGGCAGAGATTTGGCATCTCCTTTGATTTATTTACCACCACCGGCACTGCCAACCACGCCGAGGTAACCCAGGACATCTTCCGCACCCTGCTGGAAAAGGACTATCTCTATAAGAACACCGTGTCCCAGCCCTTTTGCGCCCGGTGCCAGCGCTTTCTGGCGGACCGCTATATTGAGGGCACCTGCCCCTACTGCCAGTCCCCCGGTGCCCGGGGCGACCAGTGTGAGGCCTGCGGCAAGCCCCTGAGCCCGGCCGAGCTGGTCGGACCGCAATGCCGCCTGTGCGGCACCGCGCCCGTTTTCCGGGACTCGGAGCACTTCTTCCTAAAGCTTTCCGCCTTCAACGACCAGCTTCTCGACTGGGTAAAACGGCAGACCCACTGGCGGCCGAACGTGCTCAACTTCTCCACGCGCTATCTCGAGGAGGGACTCAAGGACCGGGCGATAACCCGCGATATCGAGTGGGGAGTAGCCGTGCCAGTGGCTGGCTTTGAAAAGAAACGTATCTATGTCTGGTTTGAGGCGGTCATCGGCTACCTCTCGGCGGCCAAGGAGTGGGCCAAATCCAGCGGCGATAGCGAGAAGTGGCGCGCTTTCTGGCAGGACAACGAGACAAAGAGCTATTACTTCATCGGCAAGGATAATATTCCTTTCCATACGCTTATCTGGCCGGCCATGCTGCTGGGCTATACCGGTCTTAACCTCCCTTACGACGTGCCGGCCAACGAGTTCCTGACCATTGAAGGCCGGAAACTTTCCACCAGCCACAACTGGGCCGTCTGGCTGCTCGATTATCTTGCCCGCTATGACCCTGACCCGCTGCGCTACCTGCTCTCCATAAACATGCCCGAGACCGCCGATACCGATTTTTCCTGGCGCGAGTTTGTCCGCCGCAATAATGACGAGCTGGTCGCCACCTACGGCAATTTAGTCCACCGGGTGCTTACCTTTACCTACCGTAACTTTGACGGCCAGGTACCATCGGCCGGGGAGCTGGACAGCCGGGACCAGGCGATTATCAAGGCGGCCGATGATGC
>DAOWCR010000023.1 GCA_030639445.1 Dehalococcoidales bacterium | reverse complement strand
CGTGCTCAGCGTGCTCCACGAGGCGCAGGTGGCCCTGGAAACCACCAATCCTTCCAGTCCCGGGGTTCTCCGCCCGGTAGGCTCGGATAACTACCTCCACGTCATCATGCCGATGTTTGTCCAGTGGTGAGTAAACCCATCGGGTTATACTTTAAACTTTGATACGGCGGTAAGAGGGAGGTAACTATGCACACCGAAGAGCTATTAAAGTATGATAACGAACACCTGCTGCACGGCCTGGCACCCGTGAAGAAGAACCAGGGCTTCGTCATTGAGAGCGCCGATGGCGTTATGCTCAAAGACACCAGCGGTAAAATGTTGATGGACTTAAGCGCCCAGGCCATCAATGTGAACCTGGGGCATAACCGCCGGGACGTGCTTGAGGCCGCCAAAGAACAAATGGACCGGCTGGCCTTTTCCTTCATCCTGCGCGGCTTTGCCAACCTGCCCAGCATCGAGCTGGCCCAAAAGCTGGCCACCATCCTGCCCGGGGGACTGGACCACTTTCTGTGGACCCAGACCGGCGCTGATACGGTAGACAGCGCGTTCCGGGTGGCCAACCTGTACTGGAAGGTGAAAGGGGCCAGAAAGTATAAAATCATAAGCCTGCGTAACGCCTACCACGGCACGAGCCGCGGTGTGGCCAGAGCCACCAACCTGGCCAAGGGAATTATTGAGGAAATGCCGCCGGTGCCCGGCCACATTCACATACCCACCTATTACTGCTACCGCTGCGCCTTTGACAAGGAATATCCCGGCTGCGGCCTGCAGTGCGCCAGGTTCCTGGAATACACCATTGAAAACGAGGGGAAGGACAGCGTGGCCGCCTTTATCGCCGAACCGGAACAGGGAGCCGCCGGCTTTATGGCCCCACCCCCCGAGTACTTCCCGATGGTCCGGGAAATTTGCCGCAAATACGATGTTTTGTACATTAACGACGAGGTTATGACCGGATTTGCCCGCACTGGCAAAATGTTCGCCATCGAGCACTGGAACGTGGTGCCGGATATGATGTGTCTCTCCAAAGGAATCGTCGCCGGCTATCTCCCCTTCGGCGCGCTGGCCGTCTCCGGTGAGATTTTTGAAGCGCTGTCCGGGCAGTTCTTCCCGGCCGGCTCCACCGAATCAGGCAATCCGATATGCTGCGCCATGGCCAGCAAGTGCGTGGATATATACGTCAAAGAACGTATCCCGGAGCACGTGGCTCAGGTGGGGCAGCTCGCCCGTAGCCGGATGGAAAAAGAGTTCCTTTCTCTGCCCCACGTGGGGGTGGTGGACGGGCTGGGTCTAATGCTCGCCGTGGAGATTGTGACCGACAAGAAAACCAGAGGCATGCCCGGCCCCGGACTAACCGATATAATACAAAGACGCGGTGTGGAGAAAGGGGCCTTATTGCGAGTGGTCAGCAATCGGCTGGGCTACAGTCCCCCATGCACCATTACCCGGGAAGAATCCGAGCGCGGGCTTGATATATTATATTCGGTGCTGTCCGAGCTCAAACCGCAGGACCTGGCACCTTGACCGTAGATTCAGTATCATCGCTTTTAAAAAAGGAAAAGCCCCGAATATATTCAGGGCCCACACCTTCATTGAAGCTTTTTCCCGGATCCCGGTTAAAGGGAACCCAGGATTCCCGGTAGTATGGCCAGGCCACTGGCTTCCAGAACCAGCAAACCGAACCCGATGGCCAGAGACGCCATTATCACTACCGTGAAAAATTTCTCGGTGACACTCATGACGTGCCACCTTTGTTTGGCTACTTCTTCTTCCTCCATTTAACCTCCTTTCTCAAAATAGACACGGGTAGATACCCCGTAGCTAAAAGCAAGCCAGATACTTTGCCCGTGAAGCCAGCAGACAGAGGATTTAGAGCATATGCGGGAGCCGGAGTAATAAAAACCGGGGCGAATTAAGTTCCACCCGCCATCTATCCCACCTAATGCCCGCCCTGCGGGCAGATAATTACGTATCAGGGTACATTGTTATTATAGCACATTGAATTTCATGATGCAAATTATTTTTTACCCCATTTTTAGTTCATTTTTCGTAACAATCTGGCTCAATTTTTTAAACTACCGGGCTCATCATTCCCGGCCCCCATTGTTTACCGGGCCTGCCCCCGGGTGATATAATCCTACCGCAGGTTGGTTATTGATTTGGCGGTACGCCCGAATTAACCGCCAGGCCAGTATTCGCCCCGTAGAAAGGAGCCGCCATGGAACGGATTAATCAGCGGATAAAATCAGCGGTAGAAGAAATCTCCCTGGTAGACACCCACGAGCACATCATGCCCGAAGCGGAACGGGACCAGTACGCCGTGGACTTCGGCTACCTCTTCGCCCACTACAATACCAGCGACCTGGTATCGGCGGGGATGCCGCCGCGCCTGATGGAGGCCGCCCGCCTCCCGATGCACCATTACCGGCTGGCCCATATAAAGCGCATGAAACTGCACCGGGTCATCCCGGAGCCGGAGCGCACCGACATGACCCTGGAGGAACGGTGGCAGGCCATAGCGCCCTTCTGGGAGGCGATACGCAACACCGCCTACGCCAAACAGACGCTTATTGCCATTAAAGAACTGTTCGGCATTGACGACCTGAACGGTGATACCTACCGCCAGCTCTCCAGGGCAATTGCCGACTCACGGCGGCCCGGCTGGTACCGCCACGTCATGAAGGAAAAGGCCAATATCGCCGTGTCCATCCTCGATGCGCAAATCACCGATGTGGACCGGGAGCTGTTTGCCCCGGTAATGCGCCTGGACCATTTCATCATCGCGCAGTCCCGGCGGGACCTCGTCTCCCTGGAAGAAGAATCGGGAATGGCGATACACTCCCTGGACGACCTGGCCAGGGCAATGCGGACCGCCCTGGAAAAATACGTGGCCGGTGGCGTGGTGGGTATCAAGAGCGGCCTGGCCTATGACCGCACCCTGCAATACGACAAGGTATCCCGGAACGAGGCCGAGGTTACCTTCAACCGGATGGCCCGGCACTTGGGCGAGGGCGTCTCGTGGCTTGAGGCCAAACCGCTCCAGGACTACATGATGCACCAGGTGATACGGGCGGCTATTGAGACGGGACTGCCCCTCCAGATACATACCGGCCTCCAGGAAGGGAACGAGAACATCATTACCAACGCCAACCCCACCCACCTGATTAACCTCTTCATCGAGTACCGCGAGGCAAAATTCGACCTGTTTCACGGGGGCTACCCCTACATTCACGAGTGGGCCACACTGGCCAAGAACTTCGCCAACGTTTATGCCGACCTCTGCTGGGTGCATATTATCTCACCGGAGATAGGCCGGCGCCTCCTCCACGAGCTGATTGAGACCGTCCCGGGCAACAAGATAATGGCTTACGGCGGAGACGCGATTACCGTGGAAATGGCTTACGGACACGCCCGCATGGCGCGGCAGGTGGTGGCCCGTGTCCTCTCCGAGAAGGTTGCCGAAGGCTACATGGCAGAAGATGAAGCCATCGCCCTGGCGGGGAAAATATTAAGGGACAATCCGGCGGCCCTGTTCCAGCTGTCCGTTCCTTCCTAAAGAAGGTCCGGAGGTGAGCCGACAAAGGGTGATTCCGTTTTAAAGTCAACCGCCGGTTTCCAGAAGCTCCACCAGGATATCTTCCGGGCTGAGGAAAAAGGCTATCCTGGTTTGGGGGTTTATCTCGGTTATCTCCTTGACGAACCTTAATCCCTTCGCTTTAAGCTCGGCTACGGCGACTTCCAGGTTATCGGTCCTCAACCCGAAATGCTCCAGGCCGCAGCCGCCGGGTAGCGTATTGGGCACCAGCGGTACATCTCTCGGTGGCGTGGCCTTGATTGACATCCCATCAAGTCCGACGGAGGCAAGGATGCGCCCGCCGGCCAGCTCTTGAATACCTTCATCTTTGGCGCCAAAAGCCTTTTCGTAAAATTCGGTGGTCTTAACGGGGTCGGGGCTGACCAGGTGTACATGGTCAAACCAGTACTTGGGCATCCGAACACCTCCTCAGGGGTTAGTTCCAAAATTAACTACCGGGTGGTTTTATGAAACGTGTTTTACCGCCATCTGACGGCGGTCAACGGGAAGTATGAGATAGACAATAGCCCGGCACGGTTATAGTGTCGAGCTATTATTACTATACCGGCCGTCCAGGAGAAGTTGCCTACTTGTCCTCGACACCCTGGTCTTTGATATAGTCAACCGCATCCTGAACGGTTATTATTTTCTCCGCATCTTCATCCGGTATCTCGACTTTCCGGCTCGGGTTGCTAAACTCCTCTTCCAGAGACATAATCAGCTCTACCAGGTCCAGAGAATCAGCGCCCAAATCTTCGACAAAACTCGCGGTGGATACCACCTCCGATTCTTCCACACCCAGCTGCTCCACAATCAATGGTTTGATTCGCTCAAAGATAGTCGCCACTTTCTACCCCCTTTCCAAGGTTTTTCATCTATCGGTTAGAGCACTAACTGAGCCCAGAACTCCGTTAACAAACTTCGGCGAATTATCACTGCCAAATTTCTTGGCCAGTTCCACCGCCTCATTTATGGCTATTTTAACTGACACTCTATTATCAAATAAAATCTCAAAGATTGCAAGCCTGAGTATATTCCGGTCGATTACCGGTATCTGCGCCACCGGCCAGGCGGTGGCAAACTTCTGGATGGTACCGTCAATATCCTCCCGGTTCCGGACCACCTGGCTTACCGTCTCGCGGACAAAAGCATCATTTTCCTCCGGCATTTCCGCCTCCGCCAGAAGACGCTCGGTAACTTCGGCCACCCCATGCCCCGCGGAATCAACCTCATACAGGGCCTGAAGGGCAATAGCTCTTGCTTTCCGCCGCATCCCGGTCATAACTTTCTCTGAAACCCAGGTTAATATTATAGCACACCACCAAGACGGCACGCAGTTTTTTGGCCCTACCCCACTAAATTTTTTGTTTAGCAGCCCCATCCCCTTCGGGTTTTTATTGGGTAACCCACCCCCTTTAAGTTTTATATGGTAACCCCCATCCCCCTTTAGCATTTAATAATTGGGTGACCCCATCCCCCTTATATCCCCCCTTCTCCTTGGTAAGGGGGAGGGGGATAAAGGGGGTGGGTTCCCTAATAAGTATTAAGGAGGTGAGGTCACCAAATTCTAATAGAAGGGGAACGAAGGATACGGGCAGCTAAATAACTTTGCACATCCTTCTCCAGCTTGACACTGCGCTATCGTAATTGTTACACTTTCTCTATCCCCTAATAGTTATATATAATAGTAACCATTTCCTTCAGACCGATAAAGCAGGTGGCCGTGTTGCAGAAAATCGGCATACTCTATCATCCCATGGTTAAAGCCGCCCACACCAAGGCCAAGCAGTTACGGGACTTCCTGGTCTCTCAGGGTGTCTCTGCCTGGCTGTGCTCCGCCTGGGAAGAGGGAGAAGCCAGGTCCCGGCTGGACGGCACCGACTTAATTCTCAGCGTTGGCGGTGACGGCACTATTCTGCGGGCGGCCCACGTAGCCCTTCCCGGGACGACCCCGATTACCGGGGTAAACCTGGGCCGGCTGGGCTTTATGACCGAGCTCAGCGCCGACGAAGCCCTGGAGATGCTCCCTTCCCTGCTGGCGGGGAAGGGCTGGATAGATGAACGGGCCATGCTTGAAGCCGAGCTTTCACCTGCCGACCCGAAATCGTCCGGCACATTTCACGCCCTGAACGACGTGGTCGTGGCGCGGGGGGCAGTTGCCCGGCTGGTCCAGATAGAAGCCAGCGTTAACGGCCAGCATTTGATCAGCTATAAGGCCGATGGGGTAATCGTCGCCACCGCCACGGGCAGCACCGGTTACTCACTGGCGGCCGGCGGGCCTATCCTCTATCCCCGGTCCAGCGATTTCCTGCTGGTACCGATAACGCCCCACCTCAGCCCGGCCTATACGGTAGTATTGCCAGCAACAGCCGTAGTGCAACTGCGCCTCACCACGGTGCACCAGGCAACACTAAGCGTTGACGGGCATATCAGCCGGCCACTACCGGATGGTGCCACGATTACGGTAAAGCACAGCCCGAACACGACCCGGTTTTTAAGAATCCACCCCGAGACTGATTTTTACCGCTCTCTGGAACAAAAGCTGAAAGGAAAGCGATAAGTTGGAGGAACTAGAAAAAGCCAGAATCCAGGACGTGCCGCAGATACACCGGTTGGTTAACCATTTTGCCAATAAGGGCAAGATGCTGGGCCGTTCGCTGAGCGAGATATACGAGAACCTCAGGGACTATTTCGTTATCCGGCAGGGCGAGCAGGTAGTTGCCTGCGCGGCGCTGCACGTGAGTTGGGCCGACCTGGCCGAAATAAAATCGGTCGCCGTGGCCGAGGATAAGCAGCGGCAGGGCCTGGGCGCCCGGCTGGTCAAAGCCTGTCTCAAGGAAGCCGGGGAACTTGGCATTGCCACTGTTTTCTGCCTGACCTACCAGCCCGCCTTCTTTGAGAAGTTCGGCCTCGCCCAGGTGGACCGGATGGAGCTGCCCCGCAAGGCCTGGACCGAGTGCTACCGCTGCCCCAAGTTCCCCGATTGTGACGAGGTAGCGCTGACCTGTAAACTGGAGGTCTGAGTCCGATGGAAAAAACACTGTCCAGCCAGCTAATCTTTGACGGGCGGGCGGTTAAGCTGAGGCTTGACACCGTGCAGACGCCCGGCGGACGGCAGACGACGCGGGAAATCGTGGAGCATGCCGACTGCGTGGCGATTGTCGCCGTTGATGACGAGGATAATGTCCTGCTGGTCAAGCAGTTCCGCAAGCCGGTGGAAAAAGAACTGCTGGAGATACCGGCGGGCGGCATCAATCCCGGTGAGCGCCCTGAGGCTGCCGTGCGCCGTGAAATGCGCGAGGAGACCGGCTATCTGCCGAGAAAGGTGACCAGGCTGGGCGGTTTCTATTCCGCGCCGGGTTACTGCAATGAATATCTCTATCTCTACCTGGCGACCGACCTTATCTCCAGCCACCTGCACGCCGAAGATACCGAAGAAATCAGCCTGGTCCGCGTGCCGATTAACCAGGTCCTCAGCCTTATTACCCTGGGCGGCATCTGTGACGCCAAAAGCATCGCCGGGCTGCTTACCTACTTATTGGGCCGAAAAGGGCCACCAAAGACCGATTAGCACAGCCTGGCGGACAGCTTACGTCCGCCCAGGAGGTGCATGTGGAGGTGAGGCACTATCTGCCCCCCATCCTCGCCGGAGCTAACCACCAGGCGATAACCGCTCTCCGAGACGCCTGCCTCCCTGGCCAGCCGGTTGGCCACCCCGGCCATACGCCCCATAAGCGGTGCCTCGTCATCAGTGATATCGGCCAGAGAAGGAATATGCTTCTTCGGTATGATTAGCACGTGGGTTGGCGCCAGCGGGTTAATATCCCGGAAGGCGAGCACGTCTTCGTCCTGATACAGGACGGTGCTGGGTATCTTGCCCGCCACGATTTGACAGAACACGCAGTCCATCATCTTGCCTCCCTCCGGTACCTGGCCTTATTTTGCTCAAATATGTCCCCGTCATAAATATCATTGGCCACAATCGCCGGGAAGTCCTCCACGGTAAGTCGCCGGACAGCCTCCGTCCCCAAATCCTCGTAGGCGATAACCTCTACCTTTTTAATGGAACGGGCCAGCAGGGCGCCGGCGCCGCCGATGGCGACGAAGTAAACTGACTTATTCTTTTTAATGGCCTCTCTTACCGCCGGCGAGCGGCTGCCTTTGCCAATCATAGCCCTGATGCCGGCGGCGATAAGTCGGGGGGTATAGGCATCCATGCGGGTGCTGGTGGTCGGCCCGGCGGAACCGATAATCCGGCCCGGCGGGGCGGGAGACGGCCCGGTGTAATAGATTGTCTGTCCTTTCAGGTCGAAGGGGAGTTTATCTCCCTTGTCCAGGCTCCGGACAATTCTCCGGTGGGCGGCATCGCGCGCCGTATAAATGACCCCGGAAATGAGCACCGGGGTGCCCACGGTCAGCCTCTCGATTACTTCAGCCTCAAGTGGTGAGCTAATTCTTTGCGTTTCCATCTATAACACCGCCTCGCGATGTCGCGCGCTGTGGCACTGGAGGTTTACCGCCACCGGCAGGCTGGCAATATGCGTCGGCCTGACCTCAGCCGACACCGCCAGCGCGGTAGTGCTGCCCCCCAGGCCCAGCGGCCCGATACCCAGACCGTTGACACGGGAGAGGAGTTCCGCTTCCAGCTCGGCCGTCTCCGGGTCGGGGTTGGGCTCGCCTACCCGACGTAGTAACGCCTTCTTGGCCAGCCGCATGGCCCCTTCGGCGGTAGCGCCTATACCCAGGCCGATAACCAGGGGGGGGCAGGCATTGGCGCCCGCTTCGTCAACGGTCCTGATGACAAAATCAACAAGTCCTTCCCGGCCCTCCGCCGGTTTCAGCATCGCCAGTCGGCTCATATTCTCCGAACCGGCCCCCTTAGCCATATATAAAATTTTGAGCCGGTTACCTGGCACTATCTCGGCGTGAATCACGGGAGGGGTGTTATCCCCGGTGTTTTTCCGGGCGGAAAACGGCTGATTGACCATAGACTTACGCAGATAGCCCCGGGTATATCCCCGCCTCACCCCTTCGGTAACGGCGGTAGACAGGTCACCGCCGGTAACGTGAGTGTCCTGCCCTATTTCCAGGAAGACCACCGCCGTGCCGCAGTCCTGGCAGAGCGGCAGTTTTTCCTGCTGGGCAATGCCGGCGTTCTCAATAAGCTGCCCCAGGACTTCCCGGCCCAGAGGCGACACCTCACTCTGCTGCGCTTTTTTAAGCGCCGCCAGCACGTCATCACCAAGCTCAAAGTTCGCCTGCTGGCAGAGCCGGGCAACCGTCTCCGTAATCTCGCTGGCTTTAATTTCTCTCAGTTTCGAGGTTATTTACCTCACCCCCTTGGATTTTTTATCTGGTGACCCCATCCCCGCTTTATCCCCCTTCCCCTTGATAAGGGGAAGGAGAAGAATTATATGGGAAGGGGCTTCCCCTTTCAATCCAGCTTCATCTTTTCTATCAGCTCCCGCACCGCCCCGGCCGAGCTGGCCAGCGCCTTCTTCTCCTCTTGAGTTAATTCTAGCTCCATTATTTCCTCAATGCCAGCCTTGCCCAGCTTCACCGGCACGCTGATGACCGCATCCTTGAGGCCGTACTCTCCCTGGAGATAGACCGTGCAGGGCAGGACCTGCTTTTTATCCAGGATAACCGCCTCCGCCATCCGGGCTGCGGCGGCGGAGGGGGCGTAAAAGGCACTCCCCGTCTTGAGCAGGTCCACAATCTCCGCCCCGCCGTTTACCGTGCGCGCCACCAGGCGGTCAATAGTCTCCGGCGGCAGGAGCCTGGTTATCGGTGTGCCGCCGGCGGTGCACAGCCTGGGGATAATAATCATGTTCTTACCGTGCTCCCCGATGACGCAGGCAAAGACATCCGCCACCGAGACCTTGAGTTCCGCAGCGATAAAACTGCTCAGCCGGGCGCCGTCCAGGACTCCGGACAGGCCGAAAACCCGGCCCGGTGGAAACCCACTGGTCTTGAGGGCCAGGTAGGTCATAGCATCCACCGGGTTGGTCACCATCAGGATAATACCGTCCGGTGAGTATTTCACCACGTTACGGGTAACTTCGGTGATGATTTTGGCGTTAGCCAGCAGCAGCTCGTCACGGGTCATGCCTGGCTTCCGGGCCAGGCCCGAGGTGACGATGACCACATCGGAGCCGGCCGTTTCTTCATAGCCGTTGGTGCCGACGACACGGGAGTCAAAGCCCAGGACCGGTGCCGACTCCATCATATCCAGGGCTTTACCCTGGGGCAGTCCCGGTATTATGTCAACCAAAACGACATCGGCGTAGCCTTTTTCGGCGATTCGTTGCGCACAGGTAGCGCCGACACTTCCCGCGCCGATGATGCTAATCTTGCTACGCACACTGCCTCCTTTAGTTCTTTTTCAGCTTCTCAATCACGGCATCAGCCACCTGGGCCGTGCCGACTCCCCGGCTATTATCCGGTTTCATATCATAGGTAACGTGCTTGCCTTCGGCGATAACCCCGGCGACAGCCTCTTCCAGTCGGTCGGCCGCCCCCGCCTCGCCGAGATGGCGGAGCATTATTACCCCGGAGAGCATCACCGCCATGGGGTTGGCCTTATTCTGCCCGGCATATTTCGGGGCGCTGCCGTGAGTCGGCTCGAAAACGGCAAACTCATCGCCAACATTGGCCCCGGGAGCCACTCCCAGCCCGCCGACCAGCCCGGCGCACAGGTCCGAGATAATATCTCCGTAAAGATTGGGCGCCACCACCACGTCGAACTGCTGCGGCCTCTTCACCAGCTGCATGGTCATATTATCGATAATTCTATCCTCAAACTCAATATCCGGGTAGTCCCGGGCTACCTCCCGGGCCACCGCCAGGAACAGCCCGTCCGAGAATTTAAGGATATTGGCTTTGTGCAGAGCGGTTACTTTCTTTCTTTTATAGGCCCGGGCATACTCAAAAGCGAACTTAACGATTTTTCGGCTCCCCGTTTCCGAAATCGCCTTCAGGCTGATGCCCGAGTCCTCCCTGACCGTACCTCTCTTTGCCTCGGCCGCCAGCCTGATAAGCCGGGCGGTTTCCGGTGCCCCCTTCTCGAACTCGACGCCGACGTAGAGGTCTTCCGTGTTTTCCCGGACCACCACGATGTCCACATCACGATAGAGGGAAGGGACGCCGGGATAGGTCTTGCAGGGACGGACGCAGGCATAAAGGTCCAGTGCCTTGCGCAGGGCAACGTTGACACTCCGGAAACCCGAACCCACCGGGGTGGTAATCGGCCCTTTCAGGGCTATCCCGTTTTTCCGGACCGACTCGATTACCGGCTCGGGCAGGGGTGTGCCGTATTTCTCCATGACGTCGGCCCCGGCCTCGGCGATATCCCAGTGGAAAGCCACGCCGGTGGCTTCCAGCACCCGCCGGGCCGCGGCGGTAACCTCGGGCCCGATGCCATCGCCCGGGATGAGGGTAACGTTATAAGCCATTTTTTCGTCTCCTCAAATTACAGCTTGAAATCACCGTGCTTCTGGATATAGGGAATCAGCCCGCCCTCGCCAAGAATGCGGAGCATCACCGCGGGAATTTTGCCGAAGGTGAACTGCTTACCGCGGGTGACATTTCTGACCGTGCCCGCCGCCAGGTCAACCGCCAGCTCATCCCCGTCAGCAATGCCGTCGGTATCGCAGATAAGCACCGGCAGTCCCAGGTTAATCGCATTTCTAAAGAATATTCGGGCGGCCGATTTCGCCAGTGTGGCGCTGACTCCGGCCATCTTGATTACCAGCGGGGCGTGCTCCCGGCTGGAGCCGAGGCCGAAGTTACTGCCGGCCACGATAAAATCTCCGGCTTT
>DAOWCR010000051.1 GCA_030639445.1 Dehalococcoidales bacterium | reverse complement strand
TATCTCAAGAATTACATTTTAACATAGCTGTCAATAAAAGTTAACTGGCACCCCTGCCGGGACTCGAACCCGGGCACGCGGTTTAGGAAACCGCTGCTCTATCCTCTGAGCTACAGGGGCATGGCTCCCAGCGAAATTATACCTGAATCTGGCCATAGAGAGCAATGTATACCCCCCCCTTGACAAACCGCTCTCTTCTAAAGTATATAGTTAATGGCGCTAATTGTGGAGACATCTCAGGGCGCGACGAAGGCGCGGCGAAATCTTTGACAAAGGGAGGTAAGGTCTCATCATGCTCAAGAGCCGGGTTAAAAAAGGTGTTATTTTAGCCGCCGGGGATGGTAGCCGCCTGGGCTTTCAAACGGCCAACTGTCCCAAAATTCTCTTGCCGGCAGGTGGTAAGAGCCTGGTGAACTATGCCCTTGAGGCACTGGCCGCCGCCGGGATTCGGGAGATAGCCATTGTCACTGGTTACCTGTCAGACAAAGTAAGGACAGTACTGGGCAGTGGTGAAGACTTTGGCGTCAGGCTGCATTATATTTTTAATCCGGACTACCTTGGGGGCAATGCCATCTCGTTATATCAGGCTAAAGACTGGACCGGGGGAGACCCGATTGTCCTCTGCATGGGGGACCATATGATTGAGCCAAATCTGGTCAGGCGCCTGCTGGACCGGCAGACCCTTGACGATGTGCTATGTGTTGATTATGCCCCGGCCAGCCACCATCGTGTCGACGAGGCAACCAAAGTTAATGTTGACGGTGACGGTGGCATCCGGGAAATTGGCAAGGACATTGTTGACTGGAACGCTATGGACACCGGTGTTTTTCTCCTGACCGGGAATTTCTTTGCCGCCCTGGATGAGCTTGTCCCCCACCTTGGCGTCGATATTGAAATCAGTGATGTTATCCGTTTCCTTATCAGCCAGGGGCATCACTTCTATACCTGTGACGTGAGCGGCTGTTTTTGGGCCGATGTAGATACCGAGCAGGACCTGAGAAACGCAGTGAGAGAATCAGGCTAAAGGGATGGCAGATGTCTACAACGGCTATGTCTCCAAATATCTCAACCGGAAGATATCCGAGCCTTTAGCGCAGCGGCTCGCCAGGACGAGAGTAACCCCGAATCAGGTAACCTGGACCGCCTTCAGCGTGGCGGTCTTTTCTTTTCTCAGCTTTATTTTTGGCCATAACGTAATCGGCGGTCTTTTAATTCAGTTATCATCCATCGTTGACGGCGTTGATGGCAGCCTGGCCCGCCGGAAAGGCATGGTCTCGGAGTTCGGCGGCTTTCTGGATTCGCTGACCGACCGCTACGCCGATATTCTGATGGTGCTGGGGCTGACCCTGTGGTCCTTCTCCCATGAGACCTATCCCGGCATCTGGCTGGCCGGCTATCTGGCCATTGCCAGCACTATTTGTCTCAGTTACACCAGAGCCCGAATTGGTGCCGAACACCGTCATCTCTTTGCCAAAGGCCTGCCGTCCCTGGCTTCGCGCGATATCAGGCTTTTCCTGATGATGCTCGGGGGAATCTCCGGGCAGGCCTATTTCTGCCTTATGGTCATTGCCGTTTTAACCAACCTGGTGGTCGGCTACCGGCTCATTTCTATTTATAAGTACCTCAGGCGGTAGAGTAACCAGTTTGAGTCTGCTCCGGTAGCTTATCACCCTTGTTGGCTCGGGCAAAAGGGGGGGTTGACAAAAATCTCGCCCTAGGTAACATCGAAGGAGACGTCTCTCACCGCTACTATGTGGCCGGTCTGTTCCAGTATCTCCTCTCTGGTTATGCCGTTCTGGATGAGGTTGAGGGTGTTTTGCGGGTCAGGCCCGAATATCTTCCACACGTTCCGGCAGGAAACTTTCACCCGTGGGGTTTCTGCTTCACTCATCTAAATTCTCGCTTTCCAGATTTAACAAGGGTAATTACGGCACAGGGCAACGTCGGACTCAGAGATTGGAAAGTAGCGGGGCAATGATGGGTTGTGGCGCGAAGAGGCGCCAGAAACAGGTCTGGCGGGTTAACTTCGCAATCTACCAGATGCACCATAATGCTTCATTCAGGTGAGGTAACTTTAGATAACCGGTCCCGGCCATCAATATTTTATTGACATTGAGGACGGCTAACTTTATAATGACGATTACCATGAAGAAAAGTAAGATAGGTATTCTGACCGGCGGCGGAGACTGTGCCGGCTTGAACCCGGCTATCAAGTGGGTAGTTAAAACGGCACTGGACGAACGGCTGGAATGGGAAAGAGGGGTCCAGTACGAGGTCCTGGGGATTCGGGAAGGGTGGCGGGGCCTGCTTAATGTTGACCTTATCAGCAGTCCGGACATTCGAGGCTATTTGGAGCCCCTGAGTCAGGAGATGGTCCGGACCTGGGACAGGTACGGTGGGACTTTCCTGGGGACTTCGCGGACGAATCCCTATGATCCGAAAAATGACCAGTCGAAAAAAGTGCTGGATAATATTGGTAAGCTTGGCCTGGACGTGGTAATCGCCATCGGTGGTGAAGATACCCTGGGGGTAGCGCACAAGCTGTCCAAAGACGGCGCCAACGTCATCGGTATTCCCAAGACAATTGACAAGGACCTCCCCGAAACTGACTATACCCTGGGGTTTGAGACCTCGCTAAATGTTATCACCGAGGAAGTCGACCGGTTGAGGACCACGGCTGGCTCCCATAAGCGAATCTTCGTGGTGGAAACAATGGGGAGGCACGCCGGCTGGCTGGCACTGGAGGGGGGAGAAGCCAGCGGGGCTTATATCATCCTGATACCGGAATATGATTTTGCCATAGAACGGGTGGGTGAGCTGCTGCTGGAGGGGAGGAGAGAAGGGTCCAGATATGACATTATTCTGGTGGCCGAGGGAGCCAAGCCGACAGGCGGTGTCGAGTTTGTCAAAGAAAGCGGTGTTGATAGCTTTGGTCATAAAGCTCTGGGCGGGATTGGGGAATTTTTGGCCAGAGAGATAACCAGCCATACCAATCTGGAAGTACGGAGCGTCACCCTGAGTCACCTGCAGCGCGGTGGCGCGCCCTGCGCTTATGACCGGAGGATGGGGAGGTATTTCGGCATTGCCGCGGTTGACCTGGTGGAGAGGAGAGACTTCGGCAAGATGGTGTGCTATCAGAACGGCCTGATTTCGGCCGTCCCGCTGGAAAAGGTTATCGGCCGGCCGAGTCTGGTGGATATCGCAACGCAGTATGACATCGAGAGGTATAACGGACGCCGGACGATACTGGCGGACGAAGAAAAGGCTAAAGAGTCTGCCCGGTAAAGAACGGACCGGAGGAGAACATGTCTATCGTATCTGATAATATTGACGCTCTGGTGGAGGAGGCTGTTTTTGCGGCAGACAGCCAGCTCCGGGAAAAGAGCCGGCGAACAATCCGGGAATTAGCGGCCGCACAGGGAATTGTCCCGGCCAGTATTCAGGGTCTGTACGAGGCCGCCGGCCAGGGGCACTACGGCGGCATTACCGTGCCGGCGATAAATATCCGTGGTATCACCTACCAGGTGGCCCGGGCAGTCTTCCGGGCGGCCCAGAAGGATGGCGTCGGCGCTTTTATCTTCGAGATTGCCCGCTCCGAGATAGGCTATACCGGCCAGAGACCGGATGAGTATACCATCTGTATTCTGGCCGCCGCCATTAAAGAAGGGTTCCGCGGGCCGGTCTTCATCCAGGGAGACCACTTTCAGGTCAGCCGGAGCAAATACGGCGCGGACCCGGAAAAAGAGCTGAACGCGGTTGAGGAGCTGGTACGGGAAGCGGTAAGTGCCGGCTTTCTGAACATTGATATCGATGCCTCTACCCTGGTTGATTTGGACCAGCCAACCATTGAGGAGCAGCAGGCAATAAATGGCCGGGTCACCGCCGATATGACCAGACTGGTACGCGGCATTGAGCCGAAAGGAGTCACCATTTCGGTCGGTGGTGAGATTGGGGAAATCGGCAAAGGCAATAGCACGGTGGCAGACCTGAGAGGCTTTATGGCCGGATACCTCGGCCGGCTGGGGCCGGAGACAAAAGGAATCTCGAAAATAAGCGTGCAGACCGGGACGGCGCACGGCGGAGTGGTCTTGCCTGACGGGTCAATTGCCAAAGTTAAACTCGATTTCAAAACTCTGGAAGACCTGTCCCGCCTGGCGCGGGAGGAGTTTGGCATGGGTGGTGCCGTGCAGCACGGCGCGTCTACCCTCCCGGACGAGGCATTTGACATGTTCCCCAGGACGGGCACACTGGAGGTGCACCTGGCGACCGGATTCCAGAACCTTATCTATGACAGTCCGTTTTTCCCCGGGGAACTATTAAACGATATTAACCGGCACCTCTCGGAAAAATACGCCGATGAGAGAAAAGAAGGCGAGACCGAGGAGCAGTTCCGGTACAAAACCCGGAAGAAGGCATTCGGCGATTTCAAGAAGGAAATGTGGCACCTCCCGGAAGAAAACCTCCGGGAGATAAGGGAAATGCTGGAGAAGCGTTTTTCCCTGCTCTTTCACAAGCTGAATGCCACCAAAACGGTGGACCTGGTCAATAAACACGTGGCTAATTCATCATCAGGCTAACTGTCCGTTCCCGGGGAAAGCAGCTTGACACGGCCGGGAAAAGTCATTATCTTATGTGGGGTGAAATATTTCACGGGATAATATCCGGGGGGAAATGCCCGCCTTTGACATTTCCCCAAAATTTATAATATAGATGGAGGTTTAATCATGGCGGATTTTCTGGGCTCAATCGCACAGGGTGTGGAAAAAGGGGACGACAAGCAGGTCGTCGAGTTAGCCGGCAAGGCGCTGGAGAGC
The DNA here is from genome assembly GCA_030639445.1 of Dehalococcoidales bacterium. GTDB lineage: Bacteria > Chloroflexota > Dehalococcoidia > Dehalococcoidales > RBG-16-60-22. The sequence goes on along the minus strand of DAOWCR010000051.1, from coordinate 2,993 downwards.
GGCCTGGCCGCCCGGGACATTCTGGAGAAAGGGCTGGTACCCGGTATCCAGGCGCTGGGACAGCGCTTCAAAGACGGGACGGCCTATCTCCCCGAGATACTGGTCTCCTGCCGGGCGATGAACCGGGGGGTTGAGGTGCTGAAACCGCACCTCGGCGACGCGGATATCGGCAACAAGGGAACGGTAATCGTGGGTACGGTAGAGGGCGATATGCATGACATCGGCAAGAACCTGGTCAAGCTCATGCTGGAAAGCAACGGCTTCCGGGTGGAGGACCTGGGCGCGGACGTCGTCCCGGATGTGTTTGTCAATGCCGTGCGGGACGGCCAGGCCGACATCGTAGCGCTGTCCGCCCTGCTCACCATGACGATGGTGGAGATGCCCAATGTCATCGGGGCGCTGAAGGAGGCGGGGTTGCGGGACAAGGTGAAAATACTGATTGGCGGCGCGCCCATTACCCGCCAGTTCGCTGACGAGATAGGCGCCGAAGGGTTCGCCGAGGACTGCGCCTCGGCAGTGGATGAAGCCGCCCGGCTGATGGCGCTTTAAAGGAGAGAACCGGTGGATAAATCAAAAGCCCCTATGCCCAACCGGGAGCGGTTTCTGGCTATCTGCCGTGGTGAGCGGCCGGGTGATGTGTCCGTCATTGATTGGCTCCATCGGTGCTGGGCGGAAACCGTCGACGCCTGGATTGAACAGGGCGCCCCCCGAGACATAAAAGACCAGGATTCGATGAATCGGTACTTCCAGTTTGACCATCTTCACGGTCTGCACGAGATTGTTTCGGAGCACAACCGGTCCGATTTAAAGGAGATTGCCTCGGCACAGACCATGGGCTACTATCATATCACCCCGCCGATTGTCCCGGTTTATGAGATAAAGGTTCTCCGGGAAGACGAGCGCCACCGGGTAGAGACCACTTTCGGCGGGTCGACGGTGGAAATCTCCAAGGAACACCCCTGGCGGATGCCCAGGTTTCTCGACCGCCCGGTGAAGGACTGGGCTACCTGGAAGGAATACAAGAAGCGGCTTGACCCGGATACCCCGGCGCGGTGGCCCCGGGACTGGAATGCTTTTACCGCAAGGATAAACAGTACCGATGCTCCCGTGATGCTGCTGCTGGAAGGGTATTTCGGAGTGCTCCGGGAGTGGACGGGCATGGAGAGTCTGCTCTACATGTTCTATGATGAGCCAAAGCTGGTCGAGGATATGATGGACCAGGTTCTCCACCTGAGTATGGGCATTGCCCGGCGGGTGGTGCAGGACCTGAGAATTGATTGTGTCCGTTTCTGGGAGGATATGGCCTATAAGACCGGGCCTCTGATTTCCCCGGAAATGTTCCGGAAGTTTATGCTGCCCCGCTACAAACAGATTACCGATTTCCTCCGCAGTAATGGCATAGACGTGCTCCACGTGGATAGTGACGGTAATGTTGACGAACTGATTCCACTCTGGCTGGAGGTGGGGGTTAACTTCCCCTGGCCTCTTGAGGTTGCCGCCGGGATGGATGGCGTGGCCCTGAGAAAGAAATACGGCAAGGACCTGATACTGGGGGGCAATATTGACAAGCGGGCCATTATCAAAGGGAAAGAGGCTACCCGTGAGGAAGTAATGTCCAAGGTGCCTTACTTGCTGGAGACCGGTGGTTACTTCCCCTGTCTGGACCATGTTGTGCCGCCGGACGTGCCCCTGGAAAATTTCCGCTACTACCTAAACCTGCTTCGGGAGATTGGCGGACAGGAGAAGCTGCCGGAATAGCCGACGGCCGACGCCGCGAGGCGTTCCCGGGAGATATAAAATGAATGAGTCAGGTATACCTATGCCCAATCGAGAGCGGTTTTTAGCTCTCTGCCGTGGCGAAAGGCCGGGCGATGTGCCCATGGTGGACTGGTTTAATAAATACTGGGCGGAGACCCCCGAGACGTGGGTGAAACAGGGCGCCCCTAAAGAAATCCTGACCGCAGAAGGTTTCCGAAGCTATTTTCAGCTTGACCACGTTCAGACTTTGCAGGAAATAATTGCCTGCGTGATGCGGGCTGATTTAAAAGAGGACCCGGAGCAGCCGGGCCCGGGGCACTTTCTGGCGACACCGCCGGTAGTCCCGGTTTTCGAACAAAAAGTCCTGTACGAGGATGAGCGCCACCGGGTGGAGACCACTTATGGCGGAGCCACGGTGGAGATTTCCAAAGAGCATCCCCTGGCCATGCCCAAGTATCTTGACCATCCGGTGAAGGACCGGGCGAGCTGGCGGGAGTACCAGAAACGCCTTGACCCGGATACCCCGGAACGCTGGCCCGGAGACTGGGACGCCTATGTGGCCAAGAGGAACGGTGAAGATGTGCCCACCCTTTTGCTGATGTCTGGTTTCTTCGGGATTCTGCGGGAGTGGACGGGACTGGAGAGACTGCTCTTCATGTTCTACGATGAGCCGGGGCTGGTCGAGGATATGATGGACCAGGTGCTCCACCTGGCCATGGGCGTGGCCAGGCGGGCACTGCGTGACCTGAGGATTGATTTTGTCCGTTTCTGGGAAGACATGGCTTATAAGAATGGCTCCCTGATTTCCCCGGCTATGGTCCGGAAATTTATGTTACCGCGTTACCAAAAAATTACCGATTTCCTGCGCAGTCAGGGTATTGACATTATCCATCTGGATAGTGACGGCGATGTGAACGAGCTGATACCAATCTGGCTGGAGGTTGGGATTAACTTTCCCTGGCCTCTTGAGGTTGCCGCCGGGATGGACGGCGTGGCCCTGAGAAAGAAGTACGGCAGGGACATAATACTGGGCGGTAATATCGACAAGCGGGCCTTTATCAAAGGGAAAGACGCCCTCCGCGAAGAGGTTATGTCCAAGGTGCCCTATCTTGTGGAGACGGGCGCCTTCTTCCCCGGCATCGACCACGCAACTCCACCTGATGTATCTTTTGAAAGCTTCCGTTACTTTATTAACCTGCTCAGAGAGATTAGCGGCCTGGCAAAGCTGCCCGAGT
>DAOWCR010000047.1 GCA_030639445.1 Dehalococcoidales bacterium | reverse complement strand
GCCGGCAGCAGGTCGGTGGCAATCATGCCGGTATTGCCGAGAATGTCCTTGACCATCTCCCCGGCTTTACCGTGAAGGTGGACGCCGAGAGCCGCCGCGTCAAAAAGTGGGAGTCCCTGGGCCACCAGACCGGCGATGGCTCCGGTGAGCACGTCTCCGGTGCCGGCTGAGGCCAGCCCGGGATTGGCTACGGGGCTAACCCGGCTGTGACCATTGGGCGCGGCAATAACGGTATAAGCGCCTTTCAGGACAATGATTTTGCGCCACTCAACGGCGAACTTTCGGACGATGCCTACTCTATTTGACTGTATTCCTTCCACCGATAGCCCGCTCAGTCTTGCCATTTCACCCGGGTGCGGGGTGAGTATGGCATTATCGGGCAGCCGCTGCCACCAGTTGGGGATGGTGGCTAGGGTATTGAGCGCGTCGGCGTCAAGGACCAGGGCGGGCAGTTTTTTACGGAAGAGCACCGAGCGGACGAACTGGGTGGTGGACGGGCTCTGGCCCAGGCCGCAGCCCATAAGCAGGACTTGATAGTCGTTTAACTGCTGCCCGATAAGCTCGGCGGCCTGAGGAGAGATAATACCGGGCTGGGATTCGGGCAGGGGGAGGTAGGTTGTCTCGGTTAGTTTGGCGGCTAGGATAGGCTGCAGGCTGGCGGCCGTGGCCAGGGTTACCAGTCCGGCGCCGATTCGTACCGCACCGCTGCAGGCCAGGTAAGCAGCGCCGATGTAGTTAATGGAGCCGGCCGACACCAGCACCTTGCCGAAGCTGCCTTTATTGGCGTTGAGCGGACGCACGGGAAGGACGGTTCTGGCCCACTCGTCGGTGATAAGCTCGGTGGTTACCGGGTTTGCCAGGTGGCCGGGTATGCCGATGTCGGCAACGGTTAATTTACCCACCCTGGCCGCCCCGGGGAAACTGAATAAGCCCAGCTTGGGGAAACCGAGGGTGATGGTGTGGTCGGCGTGGAGGCAGGCCGGGTCCACGGCACCATTGTCGGCATTGAGCCCGGAAGGTAAATCAACGGCCATGACGCGGAGACCGGCGGTGTTGCTTCTGGCCCGGGCTACCCTGTCCAGCACCTCTCGAGGAGCACCCTGAAGCGGGCGAACCTTGCCGGTGCCGAAGAGAGCGTCAATAACGCAGTTAGCTGACGAAAGCAACTCGTCAAATTTAACCAGCTCTTCATCCTGGGCGGCTTCAAGGCAGTTAATATCGCGCTGCCGCACCAGCTCAAGGTTTGGGTCTTCTGTTCTCTGGTGGCAGAGGTAGATACTGACCCTGGCTCCCCAGTCGTGAAGGTGGCGGGCGGCTACCAGTCCATCCCCGCCGTTGTTACCGGGGCCAATCAGGAAAAGGATATGCTGCCGGTCGGTTGTCCCCAGGATGCGCCTGATTTCTTCGGCAATGGCTTTACCGGCGTTTTCCATGAGCTCGTTGGTGGGTAAACCGGCCCGGGCGCACTCCTGCTCTATCTGGCGCATCTGCTCACTGATGACAATTTTCATGGTAAAACATCCATCCTGTTCTTAATTGAGTGTAACAATATCCAGAGGCATGGTCAAGACGGAGCAATAAAAGTCTACGTGAACCGGTTGCGGTAGAGGATGTCTTTCAGGTCCCTCTTGGGAATATGGCGTACGCCCTGGTGGTCTCTCCAGAGCTTGACGGAACCGGCGGCGGCCTCCACCACCGGGCTTTCGTCAGGAAAGCCCAGCGCCAGCATCAGGGCAATCTCGTATTTGGCCGGTATATTCAGAATCCGCCTCAGCTCCCTTTCTTGATAGGAGAGTATGGCGCAGGTGCCTAAACCCTGTTCCAGGGCCACCAGCATCATGTTTTCCGCCGCCATGCCGGCATCATAAATGGTCTTTTTTCTGACGCCGCCAAGTTCATTTTCCAGGGGACCGTTGACCAGGGTGATAATATAGGCTTTGGGCCGGCGTCCCGGCGGCGGCGTACCGAACCAGATTCTCACCGTGTCAAATACCTGGGGGAGTAGCGGCGTATCATCAACTATGATATACTCGCAGAGCTGGCGGTTACTGGCACTCGGCGCCAGTCGAGCAGCGTCGACGCATTTCTCCAGGGCATCGTAGGGCACCGGTATGTCTTTGAATTCTCTGATTGACCGCCTTTTATTAACTGCCTCGGACACTTCCATACAAGTTTCTCCCTCTTTGGTTGTTTTAACCGAATTTATCAAGTGTTCGGGTCATGGCTGCCCAGTGGGTTCCCCTCCAGTAGATGCGGTGGCAGGCCGGGCACTCCATGTACTGGCTTTGTGTCTGGAAAACGTAAGGTGGCACCCGGCCCTTGACCTCTTCCTGGCCCCTTTCCTCCAGGGGCTGGTTGCATTCCAGGCAGGTGGCGAAAGGTCGGAACCGGCAGTCCAGGTTCAGCGTGTCTATTACCTGCCGGATTTGCGCCTCCGGCTCGTCGCTGTTAATCAGGACGGCTTTGAGCCGTCCGCTGGTTATTACTCCTCTCTGCATAATCTGAGTGTCCCGGGTTAATATTAGCCTGCTTTCCGCCAGGGCTATAGCTACCAAATGGGCGTCATCGCGGCCGTCAAAGAACACGGTGTCATAGCCCATCATTCTCAGCCACCGGGCCAGCTTACCCACGTTTTGGTCAACGATAAATTTTAGTTCGTTTGTCAAGCTTATCCCCTTGAGATTGTTTGGTAACCTATCCCCCTGACCCCCTTCTTCTTTTAAGGAGGTGGGGATAAAGGGGGTGAGGTCAATAAACAATTTACCCCTTCATGTATTTTTAAGTTATAACTGAAGTAGCTGGCCCTCGTAGGCCAGGGTGATTGATGCCTTCAGCTCTTCCGCCAGCCGGGCTATTTCGGTGGCTACTTCCTCTTCCTGCCTGGGGTTCATATGCACGGTGACCACCGGTGGCAGGTAACCTTTAGCCTTTCGGAAGGAGATTAGCTCCTCCCGGAGCAGGCTGGGGGTGAGGTGCCGCATCTTGCGCCCGAATTCTTCATACCGGTCCGGGGCGGTAACCTCGATGATAAGCAGCTGGGGTGATACCTGCGGCCAGCATTCTGTCAGGCCCGGCCCGGTGTCCCCGGTGTAAAACAATATTTTACCATCCGGCGAGGTAATCTGGTAGCCCACCGTGGGTACGGAGTGGTTTACCGGGACGGCCAGGACCCCGTAGCCGGCAATTGACACGGGTTTACCGGGCTCGATTATGGTGAAGTTTAGGCGCGGGTTATCTTCCGGCTTTTCCAGGAAACTGGCGTAAACGGTGCCGTTCAATAGGTGAGTCGCCAGGGCATCACGGACCGCCCGGGTAGAATAGATATTGAACCTGGTCTCGTAGAGAAGGGCGTTCATGCCCATCGCCGGGATATCCCTGATGTGGTCATAGTGCTGGTGGGTAAGCAGGATGGCCTTGAGCTTTTGCTGGGCGGCAAACGAGAGACTGGAGGTGAGTCCGCCGGCGTCCAGGGCCAGGACATCGTCGATTAACAGGCTGACGAGCCTGGTGCTGGCTGATTCACAGTTATGCGCGCCCAGAATCCGGATTTTCATTTTTTAGCCACCTTTTTTTAATTTGAAACGAGGAAGGGGTTAAAATTCGTCCTGTCGTCATAGGTGTCAATCTCTTCTTTTTTCTTCAGGAAGTTTACGGTGGCGTAGGTGAATGGGGTGGCCACGGCTTCAATGACTGTCTTGGCCAGCCAGTGGTATAGTATCATTATCGGCAGGAAAGATGGCGTGCCGATAAAGGCCAGGGTGATAAAAATTGAAGTGTCCAGCCCCTGTCCCAGTATGGTGGAACCGATGGTGCGGCTCCATAACCAGCGGCCGCGGGTCAGCATTTTCATCTGGGCCAGGACAAAAGAGTTGGTGAACTCGCCGACGAGATAGCCGGAGAAGGAGGCGGCCAGCAGTCTGGGGGTGTAGCCCAGAATGCTCTCGTAGGCTTCCTGCTTCTCCCAGAAAGGGGCCGGGGGTAAAATCTGTCCCACCCAGGCGAAGATGACGAAAATCAAGTTGCAGATGAAGCCGAGCCAGATGACCTTCCTGGCCTGGCGGTAGCCATAGACCTCGGTGAGGACGTCGCCGAAGATATAGCTTAAGGGGAAAATAAATATGGCGGCCGGCAGGACTACGGAGCCGAGACTTATCACCTTGACGGCAATGACATTGGCGGTGATAAGGCAGGTGATAAAAATAGCGGTAATAATCACCAATCGGTGCGAGATGTTCATAGCAAAGCTTCTGGTCGGCCCCGGCTACATCAAATGCTTGCGGCGGAAAAAGAGGAGCATACCGCCGATGATAACCGCCATGATGAGGAAGACAAAACCGAGGGAGTAGGGAGAGTGGGCGAAAGGGAGTCTCTCGATATTCATTCCATAGAGGCTGGCGACGACGGTAATGGGGAGGAGGATGGTGGCAATGACCGTCAGCATTCGCATGACCTCGTTGGTGCGATTGGAAGCCAGGGAGTCGTAGGTGTCGTTTAGCCCTTCAATCACCTCTTTGTATTCATCCAGGGCATCCCAGATTTTGTCCACGTGGTCAACCATGTCGCCGAAGTAGACCGCCAGGTCCATCCGGGTAAAGCGGCGGATTCTGGATTCCAGGCCGCCGATAACGGCTCGCATCGGCCAGATAATGCGGCGAAAGGAAATAATATCGCGCCGGAGCACCGAGAGTTCCTTTATGGCCCCACGCACTTCGTCGGAAGAGAAGATGTTATCTTCAACCTCCTCAATGTGGTCGACAATCCGGTTCAGTACCGGGAAACAGTAATCAACCAGCCGGTCGATTATGCGGTAGAGGAGGTAGGCGGAGCCCTGGCGGAAGTTCTCCTCTCGCGGCTCTTCGTTAAGCTGACAGTCACGGAACAGCTTGACCAGTGGCTTGAGGTCGCCTTTATGCAGGGTAATTAGGTAGTTTTCGCCGATGAACACCGATAGCTGGCTGGGGTTGGTTACCCGGGCTTCTTTGTTGAAGACCGGAAAGTGGAAGACCAGGAACAGGTATTCCGGGTATTCATCTATCTTGGGCCGCTGTACCCGGCTGAGGCAGTCGTCCAGGTCCAGGGGGTGAAAGGGATAGTTCTGGGCCAGGTATTCCGTCTCGCGTTCCGTGGGGTGCTCAATGTTGACCCAGGTCAGGTCACCCTGGGTAAGCGATTCCACCCTCAGCTGTTTTTCTTTTTCCGGTTGTTTTTCTTTTTTTCTGAGTCTGGTGATGGCCATGACACACCCTCGGGACCGGAGTTTAGCTACCGTCTTCCGAAAGACCGGCTATATTGTATTCTACCACAATCTCCTAGAAAGTAAACAGACCGGCGCCGCCGCTGACTTCAATCGCCTCACCGGTGATATAGCTTGACTCCTCGGAGGCCAGGAAGACGAGGACGTTGCTCAGCTCCTGCGGGTCACCCGCCCGGCGCAGGGCCATGCGCTTTATAATGCGCTCCTGGTACTCCGGGGCTACTTCGCCGAAGCTGCCGCCATCAAAGACCCCGAGCACGAGGGCGTTGCAGGTTACCCCCTTGCGGGCCCCTTCCAGGGCCGCCGTCTTGGTGAGGCCGATGAGACCGGCCTTGGTGGCGGCGTAGCTGCATTGCCCCATACCGCCCATAGTGCCGGCGATGGATGAGATATTGATGATGCGGCCCCAGCCCCGCTCCGTCATACCGGGCATGCAGCATTTGATGGTGTTAAAAGCTCCCGTCAGGTTGACGCTCAGGTCGCGGTCCCAGTCTTGCTTATCCATCTTGGCGATGGTAACTGCCCGCACGATGCCGAAGGCGGCGTTGTTGACCAGTATATCAAGCGGTCCCAGCGCCTCTTCTACTTTCTTGATTCCGGCCTGGACTTCATCCAGGTCGGCCAGGTCCATCTTGACGGCGATTGCCTTTTGTCCCATGTCCTGAATTTCTTTAGCTACCTCTTCCGCCTTCTCCAGGTGACTGTGGCCGGTAACGGCAACTTGGCATCCGGCTTTGGCCAGTGTCAGGCAGTGCACTCTGCCCAGTCCACCGGAACCGCCCGTGACCAGCGCTACTTTACCTTTGATACCCATTCTTGCTTTCTCCTTTGACATCATATTCTTTGTCTTGTTTATTTATCTACCTCTTTTAGTTCTTATCGGTGACCCCATCCCCCTTTATCCCCCTTCCCCTTGGTAAGGAGAAGGGGGAGGGGATTTTTAAGAGAGGTTTCGCCTCTCCTCGACTCTCTGCTGGGTCTCCTCTTTTGGGCTTCGACCCCCTCTTCTCGGTACTCCCCTTCACTTAATAACGTGGGTTAGGGGTAGGCTATAGTAATTTATTGTTAAAGCCGTTAGCTCTCCGCGGTTTTACTTGTATTCGTAGAACCCTTTGCCGGTCTTGCGTCCGAGCCAGCCGGCGGTAACCGTCTTACTCAGCAGTACGGGAGGGGCAAATTGCGGGTCCTTGAATTCGTCATAGGTGCTGTTGGCGATAAAAAGGAGGGTATCCAGTCCGACGAGGTCACTCAGGGCGAGCGGCCCTATGGGGTGGTTCAGACCCAGGGTCATACCGGTGTCAATGTCTTCCCTGGTGGCAATACCGGCTTCCAGCATGCGGATGGCATTGAGTAACTGGGGCACCAGCAGGCGGTTGACGACAAAGCCGGGGGCATCCCGGGCAATAATAACCGTCTTCCCCAGGGACTGGCCAAAGTCCCGGCCGACTTCAACGGTCTCATCGCTGGTGACGATAGTCCGGACAACTTCCATCAGCTTCATCAACGGCGCCGGGTTGAAGAAGTGCAGTCCCAGCACCCGGTCCGGCCGGCCGGTGGTCATAGCCATATCCATAATGGACAGGCAGGAGGTGTTGGTGGCCAGGATGGCATGTTTGGGGCAGACCTCATCCAGCTCGGCGAATATTTTCTTTTTCAAATCCAGATTTTCAATCGCTGCTTCTATGACCAGGTCGCAATCACCGAAGTCTTTGAGGTCGGTGGTGCCTTTGATACGGGCCAGCGTGGCCTCTTTGTCCGCCGGGGTAATCTTTTCCTTTTCCACGCTTCTGGTCAGGGAAGAGTTAATGGCCGCCAGCCCCTTGTTTAAAAGCTCGTCGTTTATTTCGGAGACGGCCACCCGGTAGCCTGATTGAGCACTCATCTGGGCAATGCCGCCGCCCATCTGCCCGCAGCCGACCACGCCAACTTTTTTAACTTCCATAGTGTTCCTTTCTCCCGGAGGTCATCTGGCTTTAAAGTCAGGCTTTCTCTTCTCGGTGAAGGCTTTCGCTCCCTCGGTATAGTCCTCCGTGCTCATGAGGTAGGCTTCCAAATCGGTCTCCAGTTTCAGGCCGTCTTCCAGAGTCAGGTTGCTGCCTCTTATCATGGCTTCCTTGGCGGCCCTCACCGCCAGCGGCCCTGCCTGGCAGATAGTCTCCGCCCATTCCATGGCGGTGGACATCACCGCCTCGGGAGGGACCACCCTGTTTACCAGGCCGATGCGGTAGGCTTCCTGGGCGTCAATGGCTTTCCCGGTAAGCAGCATCTCGGCGGCCTTGCATCGGGGGACCATTCGGGGCAGCCTCTGGGTGCCGCCCCACCCGGGTATCAGACCCAGGGTTACCTCGGGCACGCCGAGGCGGGCTTTCTCCGAAGCAATCCGGATATCGCAGGCCAGGGCTATCTCCAGTCCGCCGCCCAGCGCTAGGCCGTTGATGGCGGCAATGAGCGGCTTCCACAGCTCCAGTCCGCGCATGGGGGTGGCGGGCATCGCCCACGGGCGCTGCGGGAGGTTCTTTTGCAGGAAGGGTAGCATATCTTTAATATCCGCGCCGGCACAGAAAGCCCGGTCGCCGGCACCGGTAATGATGCCGACCCATAATTCATCGTCATCCCGGAAGGCCACCAGCGCTTCGTGCAGCTCCCGGGCGGCCTGGACGTTCATTGAATTTAGAGCATCCGGCCGGTTGATGGTGAAAATGGCGATTTTGCCTTCTTTATTGAATTCAATGAGAGCCACGGCAAACCTCCTCCTGTTTATTCTCAGCCCGCCAGTAGTTTAAAAGTTGCTCTTGATTTTAGCAGAGGCTTGCTCTACCGTCAAGGCAGGGTGAGGGTTTTGGATTGGCCTGTCTGCCCGGCTTTTTCTCCTCAGGATATATGGTGACCTCACCCCGACCCCTCTCCTTTGATAAGGAGAGGGGGGATAATTTATAAGAGAGGCTTCGCCTCTCTTGGACTCTACCTTAGTCTGGGTTAATAACGGTGGAGTGTTTAAGAGGGGCGTCAGCCCCTCTTTTTAAAATCTTCCCCCTTCCCCTTACCAATTACCAAGGGGAAGGGGGATAAAAGGGGGATGGGGTTACAAAACACTTCATTGCTCTATC
>DAOWCR010000087.1 GCA_030639445.1 Dehalococcoidales bacterium | reverse complement strand
CTTTTGTCCAGCCAACCAGGACCTCCGGGAGCAGCCGGGCGGCGACCTGTGACAATTTATCCGTCAGGGAGCCGGTAGTGTCCTGCGGTGCAATTTTAACCGGCTTTCGGGCTAAAACCGGCCCGGTATCCAGGCCGCTATCCATCAGCATGATGCTCACCCCGGTGGACTCGTCTCCCGCCAGAATGGCCGCCGCCACCGGTGCGGCGCCCCTGAACCTGGGCAGGAGCGAGGGATGAAGGTTAAGGCACCCGTAGCGAGGTATATCCAGCACCGATGGTGGCAGAATTTGACCGAAGGCCGCCACCACGATAATATCAGGACGAAAGCCCGCCAGCTGCGCCACCACCGCCGCCTCTTTCAGACTGGCCGGCTGCACTACCGGTATGTCCCGGGCCAGCGCCGCCGCCTTCACCGGAGAAGGGGCCAGAGAACGGCCCCGTCCGGCGGGCCGTTCCGGTTGGGTGAAAACGGCGACGACCTGGTAACGGTTAAGGCAGAGGTGCTCCAGGGGCGCAACCGCAAACTCAGGGGTGCCCATGAAAAGAACGCGCAATTTAAGTCTCCCGGTACCAGTACTAAATTCTAACATTAAAATATTTTTGCCACAACCACCCTTTTGAGGCTATCTTCGCAAAATCAAGCAAAAAAGAAAGCCCGATAAACTTAGTAAGGGAAAAGGGGGACTAAAAATGCCCAGCGATAACCGCCAAAAACCTTGCCAGCCAAAACCCCCGGTGGTATTCTCTAAACCATCAACAAAGGGCTGAAACATTAACCCCTTGTCCGGAAGCTTCCCGCTGACAAGTTCCCAAAAGTGAGGGTATCTTTGTGCCTTGAGGGGGAGTTTTTGTCCCCAAAAAGGGATTTTGACCGTCAAACCGGGTCAAAGATGAACGGAAAGGATTAAATGGGAACCAGGTCAGCACAGGAACTCTGGAGCGCCGCGTTAGGCGAGCTGCAAGTCCAGGTGAGCAAGCCGAACTACCGCACCTGGCTGGAAAAAACGGTCGGCTTGAGCTACCAGGACGACCAGTTTGTGGTCAGCGCACCGAACGTCTTTGTCGCTGAATATCTGGACCGGAACCAGCGCTCTTTGATTGAAAAAACACTAATCAGCATCACCGCCTCCCCCGATATCAGCGTAGTTTTCCAGGTAGACGGCCGGTATAAAAACTCATCAGGGGCACACGATGCCGCCGGGAAACACTCTCCGGCGGCGCCATTGTCCTCCCCGGCATTCAAGTCCAATTATATCTTTGATACCTTCGTCGTCGGTAAATGTAACCATTTTGCTTATGCCGCCGCCCAGGGAGCCGCCCTGAACCCGGGACAGAGCTATAACCCGCTTTTTATCTACGGTGGAGTGGGGCTGGGCAAGACCCATCTCCTGCATGCCATCGGCCAGGCTGCCACCGCCCACCACATTAACGTGATTTGCGTCAGCGCCGAGCAGTTCACCAACGAGTTCGTGAATGCCGTCCGGGATAGAAAAACGGACGAATTCCGCCATAAGTACCGAAGCGCCGGCATGCTGCTCATGGATGATATCCACTTTATCAGCGGTAAGGAGCAGACAGAGGAAAGCTTTTTCCATATCTTTAACGAGCTGCATAACGCCAACCGCCAGATAGTCCTGACCAGTGACCCGCCGCCGAAATCAATGACCTCGCTCACCGAGCGACTGCGCTCCCGCTTCGAATGGGGATTGCTGGTGGATATCCAGCCGCCCGACTTCGAAACGCGCCTGGCCATACTGCAGGCCAAAGTCAAGCAGAGCGGTGTGGAAGCCACCCTGGAGATACTGGAGTTTCTGGCCCGGCGGGCCCTGCCAAACATCCGGGAACTGGAAGGTTCCCTGAACCGCGTCATCGCTTATGCCCGGTTATTCCAGACGGCACCCACCATTGAGCTGGCGACCAGAGCGCTGGAAAATATCGCCGCCAAAGAACCTAAAAGCACTTCAATTACGCCCGGTCAGATATTAAAGGCGGTGGCGGACAGTTTCCAGATATCTCTGGAGGACCTGAAAGGCCGCCGGAGAGATAAAGAAACCGCTTTAGCCCGCCGGGTGGCAATGTATCTTCTCCGCCAGGAGACCAATAGTTCGGTGGCCCGGATCGGCCAGGAGCTGGGGGGCCGGGACCCGTCGGCGGTCACCAACGCCTGCAAGAATATAACTGGCGATATTAACGCCAATCCCTATTTAAGGCGCAAGATTCTGGATATACAAAAAAGGATCAATTCCGTGCCAAATCCAAAGAAACGCAGAGCCAATTAATCCTCAAAACTTCTATCACCGATTTCCTCTCCCCGAGCACCTCCCCTGGGCCTTCCATAACAGTCCTGGCTTGAGGATTAATTATATAATTCTTCTGTGATTAATCTGTGAGTTTTTTGTGAAAATATGGCCACCGTTTTTATTTTCCCTGAACAGGAACCTTGTTAAAGTTAGCTTCATTTATCGATAGACCTTGGCGATATTATTATGATAATTATTACTGAGAAAATGATTAATTGATAGAATAGTATATAATTATATTATGTTAGGATTTAGTGACGGATATATCAGGGATAAGTCGAGAATGAGTACAGGGAAGTGATTGACCGGGTAGAAATAGCGGTAAAAGCCGGTAAGGGTGGGGATGGCGCCATAAGCTTCCGGCGGGAAAAGTTTGTACCTTATGGGGGTCCTGACGGTGGTGATGGGGGTAAGGGTGGCAGTATCGTGGTGAAAGCTGACCTGGGGGTAACCGACCTGCGAAAATTCAGAAACAAAAGATTGTACCGGGCGGGAAATGGCGAGGCTGGCCGGGGTAAAAAAAAGCATGGCCGGAATGGGGAAGACGTGATACTAATGGTGCCCATCGGCACCGTGGTCTCTCAAAAGGATCAGGTGGATGGCGATGTCATCCTCGCCGACCTGGACGGGCCGGGCCAGCAGGCGGTGGTGGCTGGGGGGGGTAAAGGAGGCCTGGGTAATATTCATTTCAGTTCATCGACCAATCAGGCACCGAGGATAGCACAGCAGGGTGAGGCTGGAGAAGAGGGCTCGGTATTGTTGGAATTGAGGCTGATTGCCGATGCCGGCATTATTGGTTATCCCAATGTGGGTAAGTCAACTTTGCTAGCGGCGGCCTCGGCCGCCCGGCCGAAAATTGCCAGCTATCCCTTCACCACTCTGGAGGCGGTATTAGGCATGGTGGAAGTTGGCCGGCAGAGCTTTGTCTTGGCGGAGATACCGGGGCTGGTAGCCGACGCTCACCTGGGCCGCGGCCTGGGGCACGGTTTTCTGCGCCATACTATGCGCACCAGGTTGCTGGTCCACCTGGTCGACGGCAGCGCCGAGTCGCCGCTGGATAACATGGTGCGGGTGAACAACGAACTCAGCCTGTTTGACTCGGCGCTGGCGCGGAAGCCGCAGCTGGTGGCGGTCAATAAGATTGATTTGCCTCAGGTGCGGGCCCGCCGGGTCGGGATAAGAGATGACTTCCATAGCGCCGGCGTCAAGGTCCTCTTCGTATCGGCGGAGACCGGGGAGGGTGTTGACCGGCTTATGGCGGCAGTGGCCAAAATGCTGGCGCGGATCTCCGTAGAGAAGGAGACCGGCGAGAAGTTGCCCAGAAAGGTGTTTCGCCCTCAGCCCAGGGGCACCAGTGCCGGTGTGCACCGGGAGGGGGACACCTTTGTTATTGAAGCTCCGGGGATGGGACGTCTGGTGACCGAGGGAGGGATAGTCAGTCCCGAGGTGCGCCGTGAGCTGAAGAAACGGCTTACCCGGCTGGGCCTTGGCCGGACGCTGGAAAAGGCCGGGATAAAACCGGGCGATAAAGTACGCTGCGGGTCTTTAGAATGGGAGTGGTAATGGCGTGAATATCGGCGTGCTGGGGGGCACTTTTGACCCCGTGCATAACGGCCACCTCATCGTGGCCGGGGAAGTGAAGGCCAGGCTCGGTCTGGCGGCCGTTATTTTCGTGCCCGCCGGGCAGCCGTGGCTGAAGGCGGACTGGCCGGTAACGCCGGCGGAGCACCGTCTCCGGATGCTGCGTCTGGCCCTGGCCGACCAGCCCGATTTCAAAATATCGACTCTGGAGATAGAGCGGGCCGGGCCTTCCTATACCGTGGACACCATGGCCGAGCTGCGGGAGCAGGCGAGCAGTGATGACGAGCTGTTTTTTATCCTGGGCCGGGACAATTTAGCCCAGATTCCGCAGTGGCAGGACCCGTCCCGGCTGATTGAAATGTGCTATCTGGTGGCGGTCAACCGGCCGGGCGCACCGCGGCCCAAGCTAAAATCTCTGGAAAAGAGCCTCCCCGGTATATCCAAGCGGGTAATGTTTCTGGACAGCCCGGAAATAGATATCAGCGCCTCGATGGTTAGGGAACGGGTGGCGCGGGGCTTATCCGTCCGCCATCTTGTCCCCGAGCCGGTGAACCGGTATATTAAAGAGAACGGCCTGTATATCACCTGAGGGCCGGCCCGAACCCCTCTCAGACTCCCCCAGATGGCTGGAAAACAGGGTTGCGGCCCGAAGATGGGGTCAGCATCTCACCGGGGAAAGACCTCTCGTTTTTGGCTCTGGGGCTTCATTCATGGTCCGGCCGGTTTTCTTTCTGGACAGTTCCCGCACTTTGCTCTAGAATATATTCCATCGGAAGCTTATCCCGGCAGACTTGCCGCCAGAGAAAGGAGCTGTTTTAATGGTTGATTTATCTCTGTTGTCCCGGGCGATTGAGGCCGGTGACCGCGATGAGTCCGTCCGGTTAACCAGTGAGGCTCTCCGCGCCGGCATAGACCCTCCGGATATTATCATCGGCGGCTTACAGTCCGGCATGGGAGTGGTCGGCGATAAATACTCCAGCGGCGAGTATTTCCTGCCCGATATGCTCATGGCCGCCCGGGCGATGAAAACCGCCCTGGCGGTGCTCAAGCCCTTATTGGTGGCCACGGGCGTGCCCACCATCGGCCGGGTGGTCATCGGCACTGTGACCGGGGACATGCACGACGTTGGCAAGAATGTCGTGGCCACTTTCCTGGGCGG
>DAOWCR010000090.1 GCA_030639445.1 Dehalococcoidales bacterium | reverse complement strand
GGTACCGAAACTGCTATGCCCGGCCACCTGATAATCCTGTCGGGTCTTGACAAAGACGGCCAATCCGATTAGAGTTTGTCATAAGTGTTGCATCCCCGATTCTGGAGGTGAGAAATGGCTAAACCAACAACAATACGGCCCGGCTACTTTGTGGCCATCAGCCTGATGCCGGGCACCGCCCCGGCCAATTGCTATATTGGCCTGGTGCAGGCCGCGGACGAGTATGGTCTCCGGATAAATATGGTGGAGTGGGATAACGAGCTGGACGGGGTAAAAAAATACACGGAAGACCTGTTTCTCCCCTGGATAAACATAAATTCCATGCTGGTCTGCACCGAAGAAGAACCGGTAAGACGGTTTGTCAAGGACAGGGCCCCGGCGTGGAGAGCTCAGGTGGAAGCCATGGAGGCCGGAGGCTAGCCGCCGCGGTCTGGAATAATCGGCTTACCTGATTACCTTCGTTCCCATAAACGGCCGGAGCACTTCCGGGACGGCGAGGCTGCCGTCAGCCTGCTGGTAATTCTCCATGATGGCGATGAGCACCCGAGGCAGGGCCAGGCCGGAGCCGTTCAGCGTATGGACGAACCGGGGTTTGCTGTCCGGGGTGGGGCGGTAGCGGATACTGGCTCTCCGGGCCTGGAAATCGGTGCAGTTGGAGCAGGAGCTTACCTCCAGCCATTCTTCACAGCCGGAAGCCCAGACCTCGATGTCATACGACTTGGCCGAGGCAAAGCCCAGCTCGGCGGTGCAGAGCTGGGAGACGCGGTAGGGCAGTCCCAGCTGCCGGCAGACCTGCTCGGCGTCGTTTAGCATTTTCTCCAGTTCCTCGTAGGAAGTTTCCGGCTCGGTGTATTTATAGAGTTCCACCTTGTCAAACTGGTGTCCCCGCTTGATACCCCGCGTGTCCTTCCCGGCCGACATCTTTTCCCGGCGAAAGCAGGCGGTGTAGGCGGTATAGTAAAAGGGCAGGCTCCCCGGCGGGATAATTTCCTCGCGGTGGAGGTTGGTGAGGGGCACCTCCGCCGTCGGCACGAACCAGAAGTCATCCGTCTCATCATGGTACAGGTTGTCGGCGAACTTGGGCAGATTGCCGGAACCCACCATACACTCCCGCTTGACCATAAACGGCGGGTATACTTCCTGATAGCCGTGCCGGGTGGTGTGAAGGTCGAGCATGAACCAGATGAGGGCCCTCTGCAGTCGGGCACCCGGTCCTTTGAGGACATAAAAGCGGCTGCCGGCGAGCTTGACGCCCCGTTCAAAATCAATGATGCCCAGGGACTCGCCCAGTTTCCAGTGAGGGGCCGGCGAGAAGTCAAAGTGTTTCGGTTCTCCCCAGGCACGCACCACCACGTTGTCGTCTTCGCCTTTGCCGGCGGGCACGGTGGGGTGGGGGATATTGGGCACCTGGAGGAGAAACTCGGTCAGCTGGCGGTCCAGGGACTTCACTTCTTCTTCCAGGTTTCTGACCAGGGCGCGCCGGTCGCGTCCTTCCTCGGTAGTTGCCCGGTCAGTTTTTCTTTCCCGGGCGGCTTCCTTGCGTGTATGCCGGAGGTTTTCCAGTTCCAGTATTTTCTGGCGGCGCGCCGCATCAAGCTGCCGGATTTCATCCAGCGGGGCGCTGTCCTGGCGTTTCTCCAGTGCCTCTCGTACTATGTCTGGGTTTTCACGGATAAATTTCAGGTCGAGCATGGGTTTTCCTTAAGAGATTATATTTTAAGCCCTCCCCCTATATGGATATTTAAAGGCAAAGCCCCTTCAAACTTCGCCAGATAAGCAACCCCTTACGGTTTCTCCCTGAGCTGGGGGAACAAAATTACCTCGCGGATGGACGTCTGGTTGGTGAGCAGCATTACCAGGCGGTCAATACCCACCCCCAGCCCGCCGGCCGGGGGCATACCGTATTCCAGCGCCAGCAGGTAGTCTTCGTCGATGGTCTCGGTTATCTCGCTTTCCGTACGGCGCTCTTTCTGCTGCTCCAGAAAGCGCTGCCGCTGTTCCGCCGGGTCATTGAGCTCGGTGAAGGCGTTGGCAATCTCCATACCGCCGACAAAAGCCTCAAAGCGCTCCACCACGCGGTCTTCGCCGGGCTTGGTCTTGGCCAGCGGCGACATGGAGACCGGGTAGTCCCGCAGGAAAGTGGGCTTAATCAGTTTGGGTTCCACAAAAGTGGCCAGAAGCTCATCAACCAGCCGCGCCCAGTTTTTCTCCGGGTCCACCTCCAGTCCCAGTTCCTTCATCCGGGGTCTCATCCGGTCCCTCAGACCGTCGGCGGTGGGATATTTCACGAAGTCAATGTCGCTGTATTTCTCAACCGCTTCCCGCAGGCCGAGGCGCGGCCAGGGTGGCTTTAAGTCTATAGTATCTTTGCCGAACTTGATTTTAGTCGTGCCCAGCACCGTTTGACTGACCTGGGAGACCATCTCTTCCAGCATCTTCATGACGTCATTGTAGTCGGCATAGGCCTCATAGCTTTCCAGCATGGTGAATTCGGGGTTGTGTTTGGTGGAGATACCTTCGTTGCGGAAGATGCGCCCCAGCTCATAGACCCGGTCCATCCCGCCGACAATCAACCGCTTCAGGTAGAGTTCCGGGGCGATGCGCAGGTAGAAGTCCTGGTCAAGGGAGTGGTGGTGGGTAACGAAAGGGCGGGCCAGGGCGCCGCCGGCGGCGGCCTGCAGTACCGGCGTTTCCACTTCAATGAAGTCGCGCTGGTCGAGAAATTGCCGTATGGCGGTGATGACCTGGCTGCGCGCTTTGAAGGTCTCCTTGGTCTCCGGGTTGCTGATTAAGTCCAGGTAGCGCTGGCGATACCTGGTGTCAACATCACTGAGCCCGTGCCATTTTTCCGGCAGGGGCTGGAGCGACTTGGCCAGCAGGGTGAACTCGCCTGCCCGGACGGTAGGTTCACCGCTTTTGGTGCGGAGCAGGTTGCCCTCGACGCCGATGATATCACCGATGTCTAGGTTCTGAAACAGCTCGCGGGGCTTCTCAGCAAATTTGTCTATGTCCTGGAACAACAGTTGAATCTTCCCCGAGCGGTCGTGGAGGTCGGCAAAGGCGCTTTTACCCATCCGCCTGATCGCCATCAGCCGTCCGGCAATACTGACCTTCTGCGACTTTCGGGCGCCCGCTTCTTTCTCTTCAAGCAGGGCGATGGCTTCCCGCGCGGTGTGGCGGCGGTGATAGCGGGAGGGATAAGGATTGATACCGCGGGCACGAAGCCGCTCCAGCTTTTGCTGGCGTTGCTGGTTTATGCGGTCTAATCTGGTTGACATATCCGTCCTAATAATATAGTAGAAAGATTGAGAGTTCCAGACCCCCGGTCAGGTATTTATTGTACGTTATTATTGGCCTGAGGTAAAGCGCTTAGTTTGGGACTATTTGGAAACCTATCCTCCTGACCCGATATTTTATCAGGTAACCTCACCCCCTGACCCCCTCTCCTTTAATCAAGGAGAGGGGGCATAATTTATAAGAGAGGCGAAGCCTCTCTTTGACTCTCCTTATTTCGGATTAATAACGTGGGGGTGTTTTGATTCTGCTGACTCTGGATTGATAACTCGGGGTGTTTAAGAGGGGCGTCAGCCCCTCTACCATAAACATTCCCCCTCCCTTAACAAGGGAGGGGGACAAAGGGGGTGGGTTCCCTAATAAACATTGAAGGGGGAAGGGGTCGTTAAAAAGGCTAAAAAGGGGTGGGGTTTCCAGATAAAACTTAAAGGGGTGAGGTTAAAAACAAAAACTTTCAGTCGGGCGTGGGTGCTCCGGTCTCTTCTCTTAAAGTATCCAGCCAGGCGGCGGACTTTACCTCCCGTTCCAGCAAGTACTTGAGGTAGCTGCTCATTATTTTTTCCAGCTCGCGGGACAGCTCGGCATCTATTTTTAAGCGGCTGGCGGTATCGTAATCGCTGTTCTGCAGCAGCCGGAGCACTTTCTGCGCGTTAACCGAAAGGGGATAGCTGAAGGGCTGGCTGGGGCTGCAATTGGGACACAACATGCCGCCGGCCCCCGGGCAGAACGAGTTGGTGGTGGGTGCCAACGGCGTCTGGCAGGCAACGCACTGCTGAAGCTGCGGCCGGTAGCCGACTTCGTTGAGCAGGTGCAGCTCGAAATAACGCAGTGTCAGTTCCCTGTCGTCCGCCCGGCACAGTTCCTTCATGGTCTCCAGCAGCACCCGGAACAGGGGGTAGTTCTCAACATGGTCGGCGGTGAACTGGTTGACCAGCTCGGTGACATAGAGGGCGCAGGAAGTCAGCCAGAGGTCGCTCTTCAACGGGAGGAAGCTGTTTATCGTCTGGCTGCCGGTTACCGTGTCCAGGTTCCTCCCTCTGGCCAGCGAGACCAGGCTGTGGGTGAGCAGCTCCAGATGACCGGAGAGCTTGCTCCGGGGGCGCCGCACTCCCTTGGCGACCGCCTGAATCTTGCCCAGGTGCGGGGTATAAAGGGCCAGGATTCTGTCCGCTTCCCCCAGCTTGGTCTTCTTGATGATGATGGCTTCTGTCTGGTAATTGCGAGGTTTAGTCATTTGGATTACTTTTAGTTAGTGGAATATTGATTCATCCGGTGTTTTATTATCACTATTATCTTCCTCTAATTAATTGAACCTCTCCCCCTGTGTCCCCCTCTCCTTGAAAGGAGAGGGGGAGGGTGGTTTTTAAGAGAGGCTTCGCCTCTCTTTGACTCTCCTTAATAACTAGATTTGATATGCTCAAGTTTTCATTACCATTGTATAGAAGCGTTCCCTTAATGGCACTTCTCTCTTGCTTAGTGAAAGAAGCTGTTTATATACTTCATCCAACTCATCATAGTGCTCAAGAATCATGTCTATTAGTGCTTCTCTATCTATAAGAGCGATTGGTTTTTTCCCCTCGGCTT